>JBBQCU010000226.1:0-6150 GCA_038319065.1 Methylococcales bacterium | reverse complement strand
GTAAGGCCCCTGGTCTGGTTATTTGTCTTTGCAGCCGGATTTAGAGCGGCATTAGGGCTTGCCATCACGCCACCTTATGAAACTTATATTCTTTATGAAGTTTATATTACGCCGGGTTTAATTGGCATGATTCAATTATTTAACGGTATGCAAAGTTCCTTGTCAATGGTTTACGACCGGGAAATGGGCAGTATGCGGATACTGATGGTCTGTCCGTTACCGCGCTGGTTTTTATTGCTCAGTAAATTGCTGGCCGGCACTGGAGTATCCATCCTCCAGGTCTATGTGTTTTTAGCCATTGCCTGGTTTTATGACATCCATGCGCCGTGGCAGGGATACTTGTGGATATTACCGGCACTGATGCTGTCCGGACTCATGCTCGGTGCGTTGGGTTTATTATTGTCATCATTCATAAAACAACTGGAAAATTTTGCCGGGGTCATGAATTTTGTCATTTTTCCGATGTTTTTTATGTCAACAGCACTGTATCCATTATGGAAAATGAAAGAGTCCAGCGCGCTGCTTTCTAATCTGGCGCACTATAATCCATTTTCTCAAGCTGTCGAATTAATACGCTTTGCACTATACGGACAGTTTAATCAGGATGCATTTGTTTATACGTTGGTAGCATTTCTGGTTTTTATGACAGCGGCAATCATTGGCTATAATCCATCAAAAGGTATGATGATGAGAAAAGGCGGCGCTTAAAAAAGGCTACGACTTCATTTAATCTTAAAGTATAGTGTCACACGTGATTGGCAAAAGTCATAAAGCACTTGAAAAGTTTTTTGATCATGGTAAGTTTACCCATTAAGTAGGCGCACGTTAGTTATATACCTGCTTGTGAGTAATTATGGCTTGATAAATTGTGAGGGCTTGCTTGTTGTCTAGCTAGACTTATCATGCATTGAGCAATGATTCATCAATATAATAAATAAAATTACACTAATGTGAGGATGAGAAATTAGTAATTAAGAAAACGCCAAACAAGAAGAAAACGTTAAACAGACAGTAGAAACGGCAAAAAATACTGTCGGCAATCTGGTTTCTTCCTTCCTGAGTTTAAGAGAAAAAAATCCAAAAGTGTTTTTTGGGGCTATTGGAGGGGTAGTTGTTCTGCTTGTTTTAATGATGTCGATGGGCGGTGGCGGCGGTTCAAAGCCGGTTATATCTGGACCGACACTTAAAGATCTCTCTGTAGGCCAACGCTATGTTTTGAAGAGTGCTAATGCCTATGACCCGTCAGCAACAGTTCGTTTGGTCTCAACACCTGGCGCTATAGCGGCATATGATGATACCGAAGAAGCTGATAGAAGTGGGGCTTGCCAGCATATGCCTCAAGGAACCCCCGTTACTGTCCTGGAATTCGCAGATGCTTATGGAAAGCAAAAAGCTTATGCCAAAGTCAGAGTCGAAGAGGGTGAATGTAAAGGTAACGAAGCTTGGGCTTTAGCAATTGATGTTCAATAAAAATAAAGTTTGACAGGTTTTTATAAATATCTATAATGAACGGATAAATCTCAGTGCGGGAATAGCTCAGTGGTAGAGCACAACCTTGCCAAGGTTGGGGTCGCGAGTTCGAATCTCGTTTCCCGCTCCAATAGTTAAAGAAAAAGCCGCGAACTATCGCGGCTTTTTTATTTCACCTTTAAGGCTGCGTAGCAAAATGGTTATGCAGTGGCCTGCAAAGCCATCTACGCCGGTTCGATTCCGGCCGCAGCCTCCATTAGTGTATTTAGACAGCTTCAAAGACGTACAAAAACCCGCAAGTCGTAAGGCTTAGCGGGTTTTTTATTATTATTTTAGCAAATACACCGATATACTTTTAGAGCGACTCAATTCGTTTCTATCTGTTTATCAAAAGCCTGCTGGATCAGCTCCATCACATCATCGAGATCATTCAGTTTTTTTAAGCCTATCTCCACATCACCATTACCCCAGCGGCCAAGGCCAGAAGCATCTTTGCAAAGACCTTTTGGGCCGATAATATCTGGATATGCCATGTTTAGGGAAAGCCGCAGCCTGGATTTCGCGGAACAATATCGACAAAATGTAAATATTTGCGACAGAACCATTTTGTAACGTTCGTACGGCAATTTGGTTAACCCGGCAGGAGATATAGTGTTATGAAACTACGATACCTAAAACACCGGGGGAGCTTAGAGAATAGAATAACAAGGCAAGAGCAACGCCAAAGAATACCGGATCCGACATGGAATCGATTTGTTTGCCGAAGACTAAAAATTTTCATATCGTACCCTGTACTTCATTTTTCTCAATATCTTCCTCGATGGTTTTACCCAGCCCATATTTATCGACAAGATAACTTTCAAGCCAGGCGCTCACATCATGCTGTTTGAGTACAAGCGCATCTTCTATTTGCAATAAACGTTGTCGAAGCAAATGCTGTGGAAGCACCAGCAATTCTATGTCGGCCATGGCAACAAATTTGTCGGGATGCGCATTGCCGTTGTTGACAATCTTAAACAACTGTTGTCTTTTCAAGCCCAGATTCCGGTTAATTTCTTCTCTGAATTCTATAAACAAGGGCAGCAAATCGCTGCCTTTGTTGTCCGGGTCATGCAGTTTGTGCATGCGTTCTAAAAGAATATTGACAGCAAAGCGATAAAGTTCGGATTCACGTACAAAAAGACGGGAAGCCATCATCTGGATTGCATTGCGGTCATTATTATTCAAGCGCATGGAAACGATATGTTTTTTCTCGCTTACGGTAAATCCTTGTGATGACATGATTCAAATGTTTAGCTACATAATTGGTCGAGTTCGCTTGAATATAATCGAATAATGTTACAGCTCTATAACAAAGCATACATATTAATCGACATGTCACTAATTCAAGTGCCGTTGTGTTCATACTATCTACTCGAATTAATATTCAGATTGATCACCTTTAGCTTCAACATAACCAGTCTGATCCGTATTCCCGATGTAATACATTACTTCTTTCTGTAACTTGACTGTAACCTAAATAAATCAATGGTTATGGGATACTTGACGCAGTAGAAAGCATCCGGTGCAGATGCCTGGTTGAACAGGGAATAGTAAAGCGAAAAAAAATGGTAGCGGGGGCGATCGGCACTGTCAGATGTTACACAGTGTTTGTAAGGAAGGTAAAACGATAATGTGCAAAAGCTAAACCCGTTGTGAAACGGGGACGGAAAGCCGCGGGTCTTGAGCTGTTAAGTAGCCAAGATGGCTGGGCTATCACCTTATGTCAATTTTTTTTAATCTTAAAACATAGGGCAAATCAAATGAAACATTTTACTAAAACTTTATTGGCCGGTGCTATCGCATTGGCTGCAACGGGGGCTGCGGAAGCGAGAATTGCTGATACCGCCCAACCCGTTACATTTATGGGTTCAGAGATGGTTTTAAGCGTATGGAACGTCACAGCGCAAAAATCCTATACACTGGATTTGGGGGTGACGCAGTCGCAATTTTTGAAGGGAAATTTCGCCGGACTTAACCGGGCCGTAGCCGATGTCAATTTGACCGGTTTCTTGCAAGCATCGGCGGCTACTGATGACATCAGATATAGCGTGACGTCGGGATCAGGATCTCTTTCTAGCAGTAATGTTCTTGTTGCTTCTGGCGATTATGCTGGATTGACCAAGAAAGCGGCATCGTTGACCAATTACGGTTTAATTGTATCCGGACAACAAGGCGCGTTGGCGGACTTTAAAGCGGCAATAGATACCACCGTTAAAGTCAACCAGGCTATAACGGCTGAAGCCAATAATGCTTCCAATGTAAACGGCGCTACAGGTCAATCAGCAGCTTCGGATGCGGTTAATGTCAGTTTATTTGCCTCAAATGGAGATCAAGGTTATGCCGGTGATGCTACCTGGGGCACTAATCTGGGTGGCGCTTCGGGAGCATTCAGTTCCATGGCTGCGGTTGGCACCAATATGAGCTTGTTCCGCGCCTCGTTGAATCCGGCGCTTACTACTCAACTGGTATTCAATGAATTCCTCCCTGCCTTAAACTTTAGCGTTGCCGGCATTGGCAGCGCTAACGCCTCGGCTACTTTGAGCTTTAATAATGTCAGCGCGGTGCCACTGCCTGCCGCGGTCTGGATGTTCGGCGCCGGCTTGATGAGCCTGTTGGGTTTGAATCGCCGTAACGCAATCGCGGCTTAATTCCCTGTTGGTGAATGCCGGGTTGAAGTTTTTACCGGCATGTATCATTTAATTTAAATTATATGAGAGTTATCAAAATGAAAAAAAATATATTGTCAGCGGCTATTGCCGTGGTGTCGATGGCGGCTTTCTCGCAAGCCTCGTTTGCTATTGAACCAGCCGTAGCACCCGATCTGGAGATTTGGTTGTCAGGCGCATCGGCGCAGGATAAAGGCATCGATTCCCTGGTTCAGGATCTTTGTAAAAACGGCACTGCCAGCACCACTGACTTGACTACATTTAAAGACGACGGCGGCGTTCTTGGCGCTGCTACCGGTAAAAAACACACAGCCTGGTTTTGCACGTTGACCAGTACCGCAGTGACTGGCTTGTCAGGTCCCAAGAAAGTGTTGATCCATAAGCGTTCCGATGGCGGCTCTGCCCAAGGCGTGAGCCCCCTGCTGGCTAACACGGCCATTGATGCCATGGTGATTAATAACAGCAACTGTACCGGTGCCGGCGCTACCCGCAGCTGCAGAATTTCCAATGTGGGTGATTTAGTTCCGCATACATCACATGCGGGCGTTTCTGATGTCAATCCGGAAATGTTTACCGGCATTCTTAACACGCCGGCCGGATTTGCTCCAGTCGTAGCGACCGATGTCGCTTCCAAACTGGTCGTTAAGCCCGCAGCTGCCGTGATCTTTGGCGTGCCGGTTACGTTAAACCTGTACTTAGCCTTGCAACAAGCCCAAGGTTTATTGACGACTTCATCACCTGCCGGTACTTGTGCTCCAGGTGCTTATACCGAAGCCTGTTTGCCTAACTTGACTACAAGACAGGTGTCCAGCATTCTCTCCGGACAGCTTAAAGACTGGAGCCAGGTCTCTTTTAATGGTAAAGCATTAACCGCGATCGCAGGGGTTACTCCGCCTACCGATACCCTGGTTCATATCTGCAAGCGTACTGCCGGTTCCGGCACAGGCGCGCAAATGTATGCACATTTCCTGAATAACCCGTGTACGCCGGGCACGGTAACAATGGCTACAAGCGACCCATTTAATGGTCCTGTTGTTCATGAAGTGGCGGAATCAGGCGATCTGGAAGCATGTCAGGATGATTTGTCAAAGGGGAATGCCGTCGCAGTTGATGTTAATGGCGAGGTTATTGGTCAAAACGGCGATGCCTGGGCGATCGGCGTACAAGCGCTGGAAAAAAACAGTAATAATGCCCTGGATTATCGTTTTGTAAAAATCGATGGAGTAGCGCCTACTTTGAAAAATGCGCACAGCGGTGCCTATTTCGACTGGGCAGAGTCAACCTGGCAGTATCGTAAATTGGCGATAGGCGGTCCTTCCGGCGACATACTTAAAATCATTGACAGCATCATTAAAAACGGCAGTTCACCTTCTAAATTGGCGACACTATCGAACAAAACTTATACTTTCGGTAAATCAGGTTATCTGGCGGTTGCTGAAAACGGCTATGCGGTTACCGATGCAGTGATCGATACGGCTCCGGTCATGCCATGGACCCATGCTGCCGGCGGTTCCCTGAACAACTGCGCAGCCCCTGCGTTGACATCTTCAGCAACGGTCATGCCGTTGAAATAAAAAGCCGGCCATGAGCTTTTCATGATCTCGCAATGAGATCGGCGATGCAAGGACGCATCTTCTAAATAGCCTTCGCTTGCGAAGGCTGTTTTGTTTGCGGGATGCTCAGAAAATCCAGCTTGTCATAAAAACTTAACCTTACTTTAATATACTGGGGATTGAGCCGCTTTCGTTGGGAAGGCGCGGATTAGCAGTATATCCAGAATCAATACGCATGCAATTAAACCGGAATAAACAAAGCCAGGCCTTGGTCTGTGTGGTCTGTGGCGGTTTCGCCCTGGCCCTGGCCCGAGTTGATGGATACGCGCAAGAAGTGCAGCAGGAGGCACCATCCGAGGTTGTGCAACAAAACGCGCCCCAGCAGCCTGCCACTTTCGATTTGCTGGAATTGCGGGTGA
>JBBQCU010000225.1:0-6179 GCA_038319065.1 Methylococcales bacterium | reverse complement strand
AAAAAGATAACCTTATCTTCAACGATGGGGCCTGGTTTGTGGCTTGATCCCAGTAGTATGACAACAAGTTAAAAACGTTAAAAGACTTTGGGTTGCCGTTTAATTCGGTAACCGTCAAAGACCGCAGGTGTTGCAAAACTTAATTTTCCTGCGTAGACGGACATTGGAACCTTAAACAGGGGAAAAGAGCCGTAAGGGGCATCTGAAAGGATGTGTTTTATTAATTCTGGAAAACTTCCAGAAAAAAACCGGAGCTAAGCTGTGGCACTAAATTTAGATGGCAAAAAAGCTGTCGTAGAAGAAGTAGCTCAATACGCCGCAAAAGCGCATTCCGCAGTTGCGGCAGAATATCG
The DNA here is from genome assembly GCA_038319065.1 of Methylococcales bacterium. Lineage (GTDB taxonomy): Bacteria > Pseudomonadota > Gammaproteobacteria > Methylococcales > Methylomonadaceae > Methylobacter_C. The sequence goes on along the minus strand of JBBQCU010000225.1, from coordinate 5,826 downwards.
TGGATTAACCGTCACGGAATTGACCGAACTGCGTAAAACGGCGAGAGAAACTGGTGTTTATGTGCGTGTGATTAAGAATACACTGGCAAAACGGGCAGTTGAGGGAACAGAATTTGAGTGTATGCAAAATGGACTAGTGGGTCCATTATTGATTGCATTTTCTATGGAAGACCCCGGTTCTGCCGGACGTTTGATCAGTAACTTTGCCAAAACGCATGACAAATTAATCACTAAGATTGTTGCTATTGGCGGTCACGCATTTGATGGAACCGAGCTTGCACGTTTGGCAAGTCTGCCTACTCGTGATCAAGGCATCAGTATGTTAATGTCTGTAATGAAAGCACCAGTAGAGAAGTTTGTGCGGACATTGGCTGCTGTCAAAGATCAAATGCAAGAAGCCGCATAAGCACTAACATCCAGTTTAAAACCTATTATTTTAGAGGAATACACAATGGCGATCTCACAAGCCGATATCTTGGAAGCGGTCTCTAACATGACCATTATGGAAATCGTTGATTTAATTTCAGCGATGGAGGAAAAATTTGGCGTATCTGCCGCCGCCGCGGTAGTAGCAGCTCCTACCGCAGCTGCTGCAGTGGTCGAAGAGCAAACAGAATTTGATGTTATTTTGACATCTTTTGGTGAAAATAAAGTTTCTGTTATTAAAACAGTACGCGGTATTACCGGTCTAGGCTTAAAAGAAGCCAAAGATGCAGTTGAGGGCGTTCCTACCGTACTGAAAGAAGGCATACCGAAAGCTGAAGCTGAAGACATTAAAAAGCAGCTCACTGAAGCGGGCGCTACTGTCGAAATTAAATAAAAATTTTGACGCAATTGAAGAGACGCATTTACTGGGTCTCTACTTAAGTATGGCTGGTGGCTTATGCCACCGGCCTTTTACTGTTTATAACAAATACACAGTAGAAATAATTCATGACGAAAAGGTTTGGAAGCGATATGTCCTACTCTTTTACCGAAAAAAAGCGTATTCGAAATAACTTTGGGAAAAGTACTGAAGTACTTGATGTTCCCTATCTCCTGGCAACTCAAATTAATTCATATGCCGGCTTTTTGCAATCTGGCGTTCCGCCTGAAAAACGTGTAGACAATGGGTTACATGCAGCATTTTCCAGTGTATTCCCTATTGTAAGCCATTCCGGTTATGCGGTGCTGGAATATGTAAAGTATAGATTGGGTGAGCCCACTTTTGACGTAAGAGAGTGTCAACAAAGAGGGGCAACCTATGCAGCTCCTTTGCGGGTATTGGTACGGCTGGTTATCTATGATAAAGAAGCCGCAGCTAATGCCAAAGTTGTTAAAGACATTCGCGAGCAGGAAGTCTATATGGGCGAATTGCCCTTGATGACTGATAATGGCACTTTTGTCATCAACGGTACTGAGCGGGTCATTGTGTCTCAATTACATCGTTCACCGGGCGTATTCTTTGACCATGACAAAGGCAAGACCCATTCTTCAGGAAAATTACTATTTAATGCCAGGGTAATTCCTTATCGCGGCTCATGGTTGGATTTTGAATTTGACCATAAAGACTGTGTTTATGTAAGGATAGACCGTCGCAGGAAAATACCCGCAACAATTTTACTCAGAGGTTTAGGCTACGATAACGAAGAAATGATTAACATTTTCTTCGAAACCAACGAATTTACCCTGAGTGCTAAAAAATGCCTATATCATATTGTGCCTGAAAGAATGCGTGGAGAAATTGCAGCATTTGATATAAAACACAACGATCAGGTATTGGTAGAAGAAGGTCGTCGAATCACTGCCAAGCATATTCGTGAAATGAATAAAGCGGGTTTGACTGAAGTTGAAGTTCCAAGAGAGTACCTTACAGGCAAGATTCTGGGTCATAATCTGATTGATCAAACAACGGGTGAGCTGGTTGCTAATGTCAATGATGAAATCACGCCTGCTTTAATAGAGCGGTGCATAGATAGCGGTATTACTAAAATTAATACTTTGTTTGTTAACGACCTGGATAATGGACCTTATATAAGTAACGCGATGAGGCTGGACACGACCACGAATGCTTTGGAAGCACTGGTTGAAATTTACCGCATGATGCGTCCCGGTGAGCCGCCCACTAAAGAGTCTGCCGAAAATTTGTTTCAGAATTTGTTTTTTACCGATGAGAGATATGACTTGTCAACTGTTGGTAGAATGAAATTTAATCGCCGATTAGGGCGTGAAGAAACTACGGGTCCTGGCACTTTAACTAAAGTAGACATCATAGATGTCCTCAAGGAATTGATTGCTATTCGCAACGGAAACGGCACTGTTGACGATATTGATCATTTAGGCAACAGACGAGTGCGTTCGGTTGGAGAAATGATCGAAAATCAATTTCGTGTCGGTTTGGTCAGGGTTGAACGGGCAGTTAAAGAACGTTTGACTTTGGCTGATTCAGAAGGTTTGATGCCGCAAGAAATTATAAATGCGAAACCGGTTTCTGCAGCTGTAAAAGAATTTTTTGGTTCAAGTCAATTGTCGCAATTTATGGATCAAAATAATCCATTATCGCAAGTGACTCATAAGCGCCGTGTATCTGCCTTGGGACCCGGTGGTTTGGCAAGAGAACGTGCAGGTTTTGAAGTCCGTGACGTACATGCAACACATTATGGCCGAGTATGTCCAATTGAGACTCCAGAGGGCCCCAACATTGGATTAATAAACTCATTATCAGTTTATGCCCGTACCAATGATTATGGCTTCCTAGAAACACCTTATAGAAAAGTAATCGATGGCATAGTAACCGATGAGGTTGATTATCTGTCCGCTATTGAAGAAGGGGAGTTTGTGATTGCGCAGGCCAGTGTTGCCGTTGATGAAAACGGGAAGCTGGTTGAAGGCTTGGTATCCTGCCGGCATAAAGATGAATTTGCTTTGGCAATGTCAGACACTGTTCAGTATATGGATGTATCGTCAAAACAGATTGTATCGGTCGCAGCTTCCATTATCCCGTTTCTTGAACATGATGATGCTAACCGTGCATTGATGGGGTCAAACATGCAACGGCAGGCTGTCCCTACCTTAAGGGCTGAAAAACCGTTGGTGGGCACGGGCATGGAAAGAACTGTTGCTAAAGATTCAGGAGTTACTGTAGTCGCTGCCCGTGGGGGTAGCATTGAAGCAGTGGATGCTGCAAGGATCGTAGTACGGGTCAATGATACGGAAACCGAAACTGGTGCGCCGGGCGTTGATATCTACAATCTGACAAAATATACACGTTCAAATCAAAATACTTGTATCAATCAAAAACCCTTGGTAAAGCCAGGCGATATAGTCAATGCAGGTGATATTTTGGCAGACGGACCTTCCACCGATATGGGGGAATTGGCTTTGGGGCAGAATATGTTGGTCGCATTTATGCCCTGGAATGGCTACAACTTTGAAGATTCTATTTTAGTATCCGAACGTGTTGTTAAAGAAGACCGTTTCACTACGATTCACATCGAAGAGAAAACCTGCGTCGCGCGTGATACCAAGCACAGCCCGGAAGAAATTACTGCAGACATTCCTAATGTCAGCGAAGAAGCTTTATCCAAACTTGATGAGTCAGGTATCGTCTATGTAGGAGCGGAAGTTAAGGGTGGTGATATTTTAGTGGGAAAAGTTACACCAAAAGGTGAGACTCAATTAACCCCGGAAGAAAAATTACTACGTGCAATTTTTGGTGAAAAAGCCGCAGACGTAAAAGATACTTCATTACGTGTTCCCGGTAGTATTGAGGGTACGGTTATTGATGTTCAGGTGTTTACTCGCGACGGTGTTAAGAAAGACAAGCGAGCCATTGATATTGAACAACAAGAAATAAAGCGCTTCAGAAAGGACCTTGATGATCAGCTTAAAATTCTCGAAGAAGATATTTTTGCTCGTGTTGCTAAACTACTGGTTGGCAAAGTTGCCCTGTCAGGACCGGGTGGGCACAAAGCGGGTACTGAAATAACACAGGATTATCTGAATGGTTTAAGGCATTCAGAGTGGCTAAAAATCAAAATGAAGGATGAAGACATTAATCTTCAACTGGAAACCGTTGTTGCCCAGGTCGAGCAACAAAGAATGGATTTTGATGAGAAATTTGAAGTCAAACGAAAAAAAATTACCATGGGCGATGATTTGGCACCAGGAGTGCTGAAAATGGTCAAGGTTTATCTAGCGGTTAAACGGCGCATACAGCCTGGAGATAAAATGGCAGGCCGCCACGGAAATAAAGGCGTTATTTCCATGATTAGGCCCATTGAAGATATGCCGTACACGGCAGACGGGAATCCTGTAGATATTGTATTAAATCCATTGGGTGTGCCATCGCGGATGAATGTAGGGCAGGTTCTTGAAACACATTTAGGCTGGGCAGCAAAAGGTTTAGGCATCAAGATAGGTAAAATGCTGGAAGCTAAATATGATGCGGAGAAAGCTAAAGTTACTGCTATCAGAGAATATCTAGACAAAATCTACAACAGTAGTGGTCGTAAGGAAGATTTGGAATCATTTACCGATAAAGAAATTCTGGAAATGGCGGCCAATCTGGTTGGCGGTGTGCCAATGGCGACACCTGTATTTGATGGTGCGAGCGAAGAAGAAATTCGTACCATGTTAAAGCTGGCTGATTTGCCTGAACACGGCCAGATTACACTTTACGATGGTTTGACAGGTGAACCTTTTGAACGGGAAGTTACTGTCGGTTATATGTATATGTTGAAACTGAACCATTTGGTCGATGACAAAATGCATGCGCGATCAACCGGGCCTTACAGTCTTGTTACCCAGCAACCATTAGGGGGAAAAGCTCAATTCGGAGGCCAGCGTTTTGGAGAAATGGAAGTCTGGGCATTAGAAGCATACGGAGCAGCCTATACTTTGCAGGAGATGCTCACTGTTAAATCAGATGATGTCACAGGCAGAACGCGTATGTATAAAAACATAGTCGACGGTGATCATAAGATGGAGGCTGGTATGCCGGAATCCTTTAATGTTTTGATTAAAGAAATCCGTTCTTTAGCAGTTAACATAGAATTGGAGCGTGAATAGAATCCTGAGTAGAGACGTTGCATGCAACATATCTGCTTTTGCTGTTTTATAAGGCCTTAGGGCTTTAATAATAAGCAATGTGAATTATTTAAGTTGCTTCTAGCCGTATTAAGCGCCCTGTTCAAAAGGCTGTTTATTTATGGAAAATACCGGCATTTGCACTGTAGAGATGCGCACATTGCGTCTGATAGCCTGTTCTGGACTACACCAGAAACTATTTTAAAGAGGACAAGCTCTTGAAAGATTTAATGAATTTCTTAAAGCGTCAAGGTCGTGCCGATGATTTCGACGGGATCAGTATCGGCTTGGCATCACCGGACATGATTCGTTCTTGGTCTTATGGTGAAGTAAAAAAACCCGAAACAATTAACTACCGCACTTTTAAGCCTGAACGCGATGGGTTATTTTGTGCCAAAATTTTTGGACCGGTTAGTGATTATGAATGTCTTTGTGGCAAATATAAACGACTAAAACATCGTGGCGTTATTTGTGAGAAATGTGGCGTTGAGGTAACCTTATCAAAGGTTCGCCGGGAAAGAATGGGGCATATTGATTTAGCGAGTCCTGTTGCTCATATCTGGTTTTTAAAATCATTACCCTCAAGAATAGCACTGTTATTAGATATGACGTTACGGGAGATCGAACGCGTATTATATTTCGAATCCTTCGTGATCCTGGATCCAGGCATGACCCCGTTAGATAAAGGCCAGTTGTTAACGGATGATGAGTATCTTGATGCAGTAGATTTACATGGCGATGATTTCGTAGCCAAAATGG
>JBBQCU010000224.1:0-6192 GCA_038319065.1 Methylococcales bacterium | reverse complement strand
AGCTTGCCGATTGAGCAACAGAACGCGCTCAAGCCGGTTTATGAGTTGTTTGATGGACAGTACAGTTACGGTGTTTTACGTTGTGTGAGGACAGCCTTGCAGTGTCAAACGGCATAAATGCAGGCATCAATGGCGACTTATAATTAACCTCAAACGGTTGCATTTGCCGATTTTATTTAGGGCTGTTTAAGCAGACGCAAGTCAGCTCAGCGCAGCGTAATCCGCAGCTTTGCTGAATTGATAGTCCTTTTTTAAACAGTGATCCAGCCACTTTTGCAGAAAATAGTTTAAACGCCATTTATAATTCATGATTTCCCGGCTTAATCCCGGATTTTTAAATACTTGCGCTACGCCGGCTCGGACATGATCGTTTAACACTTCAGCAATTTGTGCATCCAGATAAAGCCGTATTTTTACGGCTGGTTCCAGAAATTCAACCAGATTCTTGTTGAAACAATGGCTAAGTTCAATAGTCATTGTATAGGGTGTGCTTTCAATGACCGTGATATGAAGTGTTGTATTATTGGGTGCAAGTCCAATGGCCGTCTCTTTTAACGTAAGTAAATCCGGGATTAACTTAATTAATTTTTGGTAGTTGGATTCACAGATGAGTTCCAGGCAGAATGACTTGTTGACCGGATTAACAAAGCTCATAGTCAGTGTCAGCTTTCCCGGTAGCAGGCATGGGCGCTGGCCGTTTCCCATAAAACGACCTGGGCGACGTTAAAACCGGCTTGTTTTAGATGTTGATAAATCATTTTGCTTAATACTTCGGCAGTGGGATGTTCATCAAGGGCGAGAAAACGTTCGTTGTTTTCCGTGAGCATCGGGATTATGGGGTCATCCTTATGGAGTAGAAAATTATGATCGAGACAAGCATCAATATACGCTTCTACGCAGTCTCGTATATCAGAAAAATCGCAGACCATACCTTGATCATTAAGATGCTGCTGTTTAATTGAAATCGACGCTTTAACACTGTGACCGTGTAAATTTCGGCATTTGCCTGGATGATTCATTAATCGATGCCCGTAGCAAAAATAAACTTCTTTGGTAATTGTAAACATAATATAGAGAAGCTGTTGCGTTCCTTTTTTGGTGTTTATGGCTAAGGAGCATGCATGAAATAACTACAAAATTAACTGAAAGTGTACTATAAAAATCTGCATAAGGGTGGTTGATGATTATCAAATACGGAATTTATTTAGAATTAATTGCTGAATTTCTATAAAATCCACGCTTTAATCTCACAGCTCAGATCACGTCTCCATGGACCTAAAATTTCTCGATTTCGAACAACCTATCGCTGAATTAGAAGCGAAAATTAAAGAACTCCGTAATGTGGAGTTTGATAATAAAATTAATATTTCCGATGCAGTTAAACAATTGGAAGATAGAAGCCAGGCACTGACTGAATCAATTTTTAGTGATCTTTCTGACTGGCAGATATCTCAACTATCCAGGCATCCGGGACGACCCTATACGCTGGATTATGTTGAGCATATCTTTACCGATTTCCATGAACTGCATGGTGATCGGGCTTATGCCGATGATCCGGCAATTGTGTGCGGATTGGCACGCCTTGAAGAGCAGCCGGTGATGGTAATTGGTCATCAAAAGGGTCGCGATACCAAGGAAAAAATTTACCGAAACTTTGGTATGCCGCGCCCTGAAGGTTATCGTAAGGCGTTACGCGTGATGAAAATGGCGGAGCGTTTTAAAATCCCCGTGATTTGTTTAATCGATACCCCGGGCGCTTATCCCGGCATTGGCGCGGAAGAGCGTGGACAAAGTGAAGCAATCGCCAGAAACCTGTTTGAAATGACCAAGCTGAGAACACCCATTATTTGTACCATTATTGGTGAAGGAGGTTCGGGCGGTGCGCTGGCTATCGGTGTGGGCGATCGTTTAATCATGCTGGAATACAGCACCTATTCCGTTATTTCGCCCGAAGGATGTGCATCCATATTGTGGAAAAGCGCAGACAAGTCACAATTAGCGGCCGAGGCTATGGGCATCACTTCTGACCGAATTCGTGAGCAGGGTTTACTTGATGAAGTTGTCAGGGAGCCTTTGGGTGGAGGTCATCGGAATTTCAAGATGATTGCCCTGAATTTAAAAGAAGCATTGCTTCGTCACTTGGCTGAGATAAAACATAAAGATATTGATGAGCTGCTGGAAGACCGCTATCAGCGTATTATGAGCTTTGGGGTTTTTACTGAGGAAGCGGGTAAGTAAGCTGCACGAAATAACTTGACCATTTCGTTACGAAGGTCAAACGTGAATCGACGGCATCAATGATTTCATCCAGCGCTGTTAAGAAACCGTCTGAAAAGTAGTATTGAAGCCAGCAACCTGAACCCCTACCCTTTTTAAGGGCAAATATTTTTGGCATGGAATTTAATTTAATCAATCATGACGGTCATGCGCGCCGTGGTCGTCTTACTTTTGCGCGCGGCGTTGTAGAAACACCCATATTTATGCCGGTTGGCACTTATGGCGCGGTTAAGTCATTAACACCGGAAGACTTGACCGGTGCCGGCGCACAAATTATTTTGGGTAATACCTTTCATTTAATGCTACGGCCAACAACTTCTGTCATCAAGGCGCATGGTGATTTGCATGATTTTATGCATTGGGATAAGCCCATTCTGACTGATTCCGGCGGTTTTCAAGTATTCAGTTTGGGAGCGTTAAGAAAAATTACCGAAAAAGGAGTTACTTTCAAATCACCCATAAACGGCAGTTCTATTTTTATGGGTCCTGAAGAATCCATGCAGGCACAGCGTGATTTGGGCTCTGATATTGTGATGATTTTTGATGAGTGCACGCCCTATCCCGCTACTGTTTACGAAGCAGCCGATTCCATGCGCTTGTCGTTGCGCTGGGCTGAACGCAGTAAAGCCGCTCACGGCGATAATCCATCGGCCTTGTTTGGTATCGTACAAGGCGGTATGTATGAACAACTGCGTCAGGAATCGATAGATGGTTTGCTGGCTATTGGTTTTGATGGTTATGCCATCGGCGGTTTGTCCGTGGGCGAACCCAAAGATGAAATGATGGCAACGCTGGATGTCATTCATAGCAAAATGCCTGTCGATAAGCCGCGTTACTTAATGGGTGTGGGAACGCCGGAAGATCTGGTTGAAGCGGTCAGGCGGGGTATTGATATGTTTGATTGTGTGATGCCCACGCGCAATGCCCGTAACGGGCACCTGTTCACCCGCTTTGGCGTGGTAAAAATCAGGAACAGTCAATATGAGTTTGATAACAAGCCCCTGGATGAATCCTGCGGCTGTTATACATGCCGGAATTATTCAAGGGCTTATCTGCGTCATCTGGATAAATGTAAGGAGATGCTGGGTTCCAGGCTCAATACCATCCATAACCTATTTTATTACTTAAGCCTGATGCAGAACTTGCGTGATGCCATTGAAAATCGAAAGCTGGATGTTTTTGTCCGGCAATTTTACCAACAACGAGGAAAAGCCGTGCCGTCTGTGGCATAATAGCGGAATTTTTTAATTATTATAACTATATTGAGGATAATCATGAGTTTTTTTATCTCTGACGCATTAGCAGCAGCGGCTCCCGCTGCTCAGCAACCAGGCCTTGAGGGTATGCTGTTTCCACTGGGTATTCTGGTGTTTTTTTACTTTTTGTTTCTGCGTCCTCAATCCAAGCGAGCCAAGGAGAAGAAACAAATGATTGCCGCCATGACCAAAGGGGCGGAAGTGGTAACGTCCGGGGGAATTCTAGGCAAAGTTGTTGATCTGGACGATAATTTTGTCAAGCTTGAAATTTGTGACAATACCTTTATTCAAGTGCAGCGTCATAGCATCGAGAGCATGATGCCAAAAGGAACTTATAAAGCGATAACTAAAAAGGTAGTTAAAGTTTAATGTTTGTAGGGCAGACCAAGGCAGCGACAGCTTGAGATAAGCTAAAGCACGGTTTAATTATTGGAATAACACATGCAAAACCATTTCCCACTTTGGAAAAATCTATTAATCCTGATTGTTTTTGGCATCGGGATCATTTATTCGTTACCGAATTTGTACGGTGATGATCCCTCTGTTCAGGTGTCATCGGCACAAACTGCCAATATTACGCAGGAGCAGGCAAACCGGATCGAGTCTGATATTAAAACGGCTGGCGTTGCTCTCAAAGCATTTGAGTTTAAAGATGGGCGTATTCTGGCACGATTTAATAATACCGACGATCAGCTTAAAGTAGCTGATTTATTGAGAGACAAAATGGGCAGCAATTATACAGTTGCTTTAAATCTGGCTCCAACAACACCCGGATGGTTACGTGCTATAGGCGCTAATGCCATGTATCTGGGTCTGGATTTACGTGGCGGGGTACATTTTCTGCTCGAAGTGGATATGGATGCCGCCGTCAAGCAAGCTGAAGATCGCTATACCGATGATATTCGCCTGGCGTTAAGAAGCGAAAAAATACGTTATCAGTCGGTGTCTAAAGACAACGGTTTTATAAAAGTGACTCTAAAATCGGCGGAAGATAAGCCCGCACTGCTAACGCTTCTGGATAAAGATTTTCGTACCCTGGATGTTACCGAACCGGAAGATCAGGATCAGGTTTGGTTAAAACTTTCTGATAAAGAAGAGCGCGAAATCAAGAAGTTTGCCGTAGCGCAAAACATGACTACGTTGCGCAACCGGGTCAACGAATTAGGCGTTGCCGAACCGGTCATTCAGCAGCAAGGTGAAAATCGAATTGTCGTTCAATTACCTGGCGTACAGGATACTACGCGCGCCAAGGAGATTCTGGGTACGACGGCTACTTTGGAGTACCGGATGGTTGATGTTGAACATGATGTGCAGCAGGCAATTGCCGGGCATGTTCCTGTTGGCAGCAGATTGTATTATGAAAAAAACGGCACTCCGATACTGCTGGATCGGCGCGTCATCGTGACGGGTGATCAAATTGTTGATGCCTCTTCCGGCGTTGATCAGGATGGAAGGCCTTCGGTCAATATTTCATTAAATGGAGTTGGTGCAGCCAAGATGGCTAAAACAACCCAAGTGAGTGTTGGCAAGCCAATGGCGGTGGTCTTTATTGAATATAAAGTCGACACAAAAATAGTCAACGGTCAAAAAGTGCGCCATAAGGAGAAGGTTGAAAAGGTTATCAATGTGGCAACTATCCAGGGCGTATTCAGTAAACGCTTTCAAACCACCGGTTTGGATAGCCCTCAGGAAGCACGCAATCTGTCATTATTATTAAGGGCGGGAGCATTGGCTGCGCCGGTTGATATTGTTGAAGAACGTACCGTAGGGCCAAGCCTTGGACAAGATAATATTGACAAAGGCATGTTATCTTTTTTAGTGGGCTTTGCTTTGGTTGTGTTGTTTATGGCGGTTTATTACCGGCTGTTTGGCATGATCGCCAACTTTGCGCTGGCGTTTAATGTGGTAATCATCATAGCAATATTGTCGATGTTGCAAGCGACACTGACCTTGCCGGGTATTGCCGGAATTATCTTGACGGTGGGTATGTCGGTTGACGCCAACGTTCTAATATTTGAGCGTATTAAAGAAGAAATTCGCAATGGCAATACGCCCCAGTCCGCTATATATATTGGTTTTGAGAAAGCCTTTGCGACTATTCTTGATTCCAATATCACTACGCTATTGGTGGCGGTTATGTTATTCGCTTTTGGTACCGGTTCAGTTAAAGGCTTTGCGGTTACACTCATTATTGGTATTTTGTCATCCATGTTTACCGCCATTACCGGCACCCGGATGATTATTAACTGGGTATACGGTAACCGCAGGGTTGAGAAATTATCAATTTAAGAAGAATAAAACATGAAGACTACAAATATAAATTTTATAGGTAATCGAAAGATATCGCTGATATTTTCCAGTATATTGATGATTATCTCAATCGCTTCCCTTGCAATAAACGGTTTGAAGCTGGGTATTGATTTCACCGGCGGAACACTGATTGAGGTCGGCTATCAAAAAGCGGCCGATTTGACAGCGCTGCGTAATACACTCGATGAGTCAGGCTTTGGTGATGCCACTGTGCAGAATTTCGGCACGGCAAAAGATGTGCTGATTCGATTGAAACCTCATGAAGGGGTAAGTAGTGCCGATTTAAGTACCAAGGTGCTTGAAGCTATTAACAAAACGACCGCAGAACCCGCAAGTGTACGGCGTGTTG
>JBBQCU010000223.1:0-6208 GCA_038319065.1 Methylococcales bacterium | reverse complement strand
GCTAATGACATGTACAAAAGCCTTAAGTGTACAATGAACTATAACTTTTTCCGATTCATTTATACAGAGAAAGGTATGGCTTTTTCTTGCGATATCGAATATTTAATTGCAAAAAGTGTTAACCGAGAAATGAAGGATGCCTGTTTCGATTTCACAAAAGTCCGCTAAACCAGGTTTAGAGAGAAAAAGGTTCTAACTCTAGACGCAAATCCACGAACTACTTGTTAATGAGCGTATTAATTTTCTTGGCAAGCGAATTAACACCGCGTAGTGTGACTTTTTCGTGGTTGCCCTTAAGTTCGATAGCATAGCTTGCGACCAGTGTTTGGGTATTGACGTTGATCACATGCGCTATCAGATAGGAATATAAAAATCTGGGTTTGCTGTGCTGGCCGGCGATGATCCAATCGGTGCCATATTGCTCACCCAATTTGGCCGCAAGATCATCAAAACGAAACAGATAGCAGGCGGCAATTATCGGAAACCAGCGATCAAGTCTGCCGATGCTGCTAATAGCTGCCCAAATCTGATCGGCATTCATGTTGATGGTTTTGGTAACGTTTATTTGTTCAATCATAGTATATTCTCCAAAAGTGAGACTGCCGCGAATGTCGGCGAACAAAAGTTTATTAAATCGTCACTCATTGGTAAGCCGATATTTGCCCACAGAATATGGGCAATTTGCCCGCGTTTAAGCTGGCGGCTATTCAAGCTATGGAACGCATCTTATAATGAACCGTTTGCGACCCGCCGAACTTAACGAACTTGGGTTTGCGGGCAGCCTACATCTTAAGCCTTTAAGCTCATAAACGTAGAAAAAATCCAACTAACAGCGCAGAAAAACCACCGATTTCCGACATCGCCAGGATGTCCAGGATCCAGTATTCCTTATTGGGGTCGGCAGAATCGCGTATGCTGTTATTGCTTTCGGTAGTCAAGCCAAGAATAATGTAGTGGATGATAGCAATGCCAAAAAACAGCAAAGGAAAGATCACAGCGACAATATTTACTGTATCCGAAAAGGCGCTGGTTGCGGCGAAAACGGAAAGCATTTGCCCTGCAAAAGCATACATCAGCGCTGCACAATGGGCGGTATTTACAAAATGATGTGCTTCGGTTTTTTGACTTTGTCTTATACAGAGGTATTTCCATAAACGGGTCAGCGAACCGGTCATAAAGAAAATGCCGGAGGCGCTAAGTGCAATACGGGATGCCGTGTGGTTGAGTAATTCTTCCATCCGTTTGGGTTTACCATCAAGGTACTTCGCCGAGGATTAAAGGCGGCGTTTATTGAGACAGTGCCATCAATTAAGGTTAAAATATTAATATAACGTCACAGGTGTCTGTTGTTTGCACGAATACCTGATGAGCAAACCAACTATAACAAAAGGACAGCTGAATGACTGAGATAACTGAAGTACCGAGTCCTTTTTGCGGTATTGGCACGGATGATCTGACCATTAAGGTGGATGGTGTATCGCTGAAAGTGATTGAGAATGGCTGTGCGGTTAATACGCCAGCGTTTGAACAGGCGATTACCGATACCAGCCCCAGAGTTGATGGCAAGGAAGTCAGTCTGGATGCCGCCATAGCCAAAGCAGCGGCTTTATTGAAAGATAACCGGCTGCCCGTAATTGGGGGCTGTGCCACCGATGTCAATGGCATGCGCGGTTTGTTGGCCTTGGCGGATCGTTGCGGCGCCGTAGTCGATAACATGAATTTTACCGGCGCGCGCAATAACTTTCTCGCGCTGCAGGATTCCGGCTGGATGAATACCACGCTCGCGGAAGTTAAAAATCGTTGTGATTTGTTGCTGGTTGTCGGTACGGACTTGGAAGCTTTTGCGCCACGCTTTTTTGAGCGTTATCTGTGGAATAAGGAAGCCATGTTTCTCGATGATACCAATCATCGTGAGGTGATTTATTTAGGGAAAGCGCCTTCAGGCGAGGCGTCAACCTCGCCAAGCGGTCAAAAAGCACAGGTTTTGGAATGTGCAACTGAAGATTTGCCTGAAGTCATTGCAGTATTAAGAGCGCTGGTGAAAGGTCAGCCGATACGCGCTACGTCGGTTTGCGGCATAGCGGTGGCTGATTTACTGGCTGTTGCCGATAAATTAATAGCGGCCAAGTACGGCGTTGTCACCTGGGCAGCGGGTGCGTTAGCTTACCGTCAGGCGGAATTGACCGTGCAAACGCTTTCAGAAATGATCAAGGATATTAATGATAAAAATACCCGATGTTCCGGCTTGCCTTTGGCGGGTAAAGAGGGTGATCAAACGGCTAATCAGGTCTGCGGTTGGACAACAGGTTATCCCGCGCGTACCCGCTTTAGCCGTGGCTATCCTGAATATGACCCGTTTTTAAACGATACTAATTTATTACTGGCAAGCGGTGAAGCCGATGTTTTGGTTTGGGTGCAAGCGTTTAACGTAAACTCAGCTCCCCCTGCGACTGATTTACCTACAATAGTGGTTGGCCGTTCAGGCATGACTTTCGCAAAAGAACCGGATGTGTTTATTCCTGTCGGTACACCGGGTATTGATCATGCAGGCCATGCCTATCGCATGGATAACGTGGTTGCCATTCGCTTGAAAAAGTTACGCGATTCCGGCCTGCCCAGTACGGCTCACGTACTGAATGCCATTGAACAAGCTCTGTAGGCAGAAAATTGCTCCTGCATTTTCTGCACTCATTACATCCATGTAATTTGGAAAAACAATATGTTGATAAAATTAACAGGTGGAACTGTCTATGATCCTGCAAATGGAGTTGATGGCCGGCAGCAGGATATTTACATTCAAGACGGACGTATTGTTCAAAAACCGTCTGAAGCTATTCAAGTTGATAAGGAATACGATTTAAAAGGCAAGGTGGTTATGTCCGGCGCGATTGATATGCACACGCATATCGGTGGCGGCAAAGGCAATATTGCCAGAACCCTGTTGCCTGAAGATCATCGCCAGGATCCCGTACACCGTAGTGATATTACCCGTTCCGGTTGCGGTCATGCCATGCCCAGTACCTTTGTCACCGGCTATCGCTATGCGGAAATGGGTTACACCGCCGGTTTTGAACCGGCGTTATTGCCGATTAATGCGCGGCAAGCGCACATGGAAATGGCCGATATTCCTATTCTGGATAAAGGCGGCTATGTCATGTTGGGCAGCGATGATTATTTGCTGCGCATGTTGACGGCTAAAAAAGACCAAAAAGCTATTAATGATTATGTGGCCTGGACGATGCAATCGGCCAAAGCCATCGGCGTTAAAGTTGTTAATCCGGGCGGTATTAATGCTTTCAAATTCAACCAGCGCAAACTGGATCTGGATGAACAAAACGTGCACTATGGTGTGACCCCGCGTGACATTCTTAAAGTCCTGGCAACCGCTGTTAAAGAAATCGGCGTCTCGCATCCCTTACATGTCCACGGCTGTAATCTGGGTGTACCGGGCAATATGCAAACGACGTTGGATACCATTCAGGGTATCGGCGGCTTACCTATGCATTTGACCCATATTCAGTTCCACAGTTACGGGACTGAAGGCGATTTCAAGTTTTCTTCCGGCGCGGCGCAGATTGCCGAAGCCGTCAATAAAAATAAAAATATCACCATTGATGTCGGCCAGATTCTGTTTGGTCAAACCGTCACCGCATCGGGCGATAGTATGCGCCAGCATGCTAATCACAAACATGCCAGTCCTAATAAATGGGTGACAATGGATATTGAATGTGATGCAGGCTGCGGCATTGTGCCGTTCAAATACAAGGATCAAAACTTTGTCAATGCCTTGCAATGGGCGATAGGCCTGGAAACCTTCCTGCTGGTCAATGACCCGTGGCGTATCTTCCTGACCACCGACCATCCCAATGGCGCGCCGTTTACCTGCTATCCGCATTTGATACGCTTGCTGATGGACAGAAGTTTCCGTAATGAGATGTTATCAACCATTCATCCAGAAGCCCAAAAAATGACGACCCTGGCATCCATTGAGCGTGAATATACGTTACAGGAAATCGCCATCATGACCCGAGCCGGCGCGGCAAAATTAATCGGTTTAAAAGATCGCGGCGGTTTAAGCGCGGGCAACTGGGCGGATATAACCGTGTACACCGACAATGCTGACCGGCAACTTATGTTTGAAAAACCGGGCTATGTGTTTAAGGACGGTCAATTGGTGGTGGTTGACGGCAAAGTAGTCTCTACCAAATGGGGAACAACCCACACCGTTAAGCCCGACTTTGACCCATCGGTCGAAAAAGGGTTGAAAGATTATTTTGATCGATTCCTGACCATGAAACTGGGTAACTTTAAAATCAGTGATGATGAGATTACTGAAGATGGGCGAGGGAGTATTACCGTGAATCCGTTGCAACAAACAAATTTATAGTCAGGAGTTTTGCATGGTGAGCAACGCATTTCCGCCCACCACTTTACCGAGCATAGATGCCAACCCTACTGAATTACGAAGGCTTTAAGTTTTTCTTCTACGCTAACAAGCATGAACCTGCACATATCCATGTGATGAAAGGTAGTGACTTTGCTAAAATCGAATTAGCATCGTTACACGTTATTAATAATTACATGAAACCAAAAGATATAAAGAAGGCGTTATCGATTGTCAAAAAACACCAACAAGAATTTGAGAGACAATGGGATGAATATTTTAATTAAAGGTAAGTCCGTGCATGTCGATGACCGTTATCTGCATGTTGAACTCGACGACGGCCGCATCATATCTACGCCTATGTCATGGTATAGAGAGCTTCAAAACGCGACCTTAAAACAACTGGCTAATTACCAGTTTATTTGTCACGGCACGGGGATTGAATGGGAAGAGTTGGATTATCACTTGAGCATTGAAAGCATGTTGTTGTCGCAAGCAAAACAAAAAGCTGCCTAAGTGTAGCATGTTGGCCCTACAATCTAATAGGCAAACAATCAGAGGTTTATTTTATGGAACAAATTGTCAATCTTCATATTGAACAATTACCCGAAGGGCTTTATCTGGCAACATCAGAGGATATTTCCGGTTTAGTCGCTCAAGGACGAACGATAACGGAAACATTGGAAATTGCTCGCGATGTTGCCAAGAAGCTCCTGGAAGCGCAAGCCGATCGCAACATACCCTGCAAACTCAAGGAGACAGAAAGTACGTTTGATTATCCTTTAGTCATCGGTAGCTGACATGGGTCAACTCGGCGGTTTTCGTTACCGTGAAATAGTCCAGCGACTTAAGCAATTTGGATTTCAATTTGATAGGCAAGCGGCGGGTATTCATGAAATCTGGTACAACCCTGACAGCAACTGCTATACAACTATCCCTAACCATTCAGGGGATATGCCAGAAGGCACATTACGGGCGATTTTGAAACAAGCAGGCATTAGTGCTAATGAGTTTTTAAATGAACGTTGATTTTTGGATAGACAACGATTTTTTTTGCATTTCCAATATACGTTAGAAAAACAGCAAGCTCTTAAACCACTATGAATCAAGACATCAATTTAGCATGGGCTGCTGTAGCCCCAATACTCGAAAAATTTGATTTCTATCAAATTAAAAATATTGTCAAACTTTCTGCGTTTGATATAAAAATTCTCAATGGCTTAGGTTTTGACGATTGGCGGCAACAAAACACAGGTACAGATCAACTCGTATCAGAAATAGAGCATTATTTTCTGGATTTTGCCGATGAAAAAAAGCATCACTTTTTAACCTTAGTTATAGAACAAATTTTGAGTGGCAAATATGACTATGGCCACGGTGATGATCGCTATGAAAACCTAGAAGAAAAACTGCAATCTCATCTTAGCCGATTAGGCTGGCAACTGATTGACAACAAAGTATTGCCCATTGAGTTATTAGATTTATCGGATTTAAACGAATTGGACCCATCTGCGCGGGATGATTTGGTTAAAGCGGCTGCAAGGTTTCGTGATGGAGACTTACTGGGTGCAATATCCTCTGCATATGCTGCCGTTGAAAGTGTTATTGTTCGAGTATATCGAGATAATAATCTTGGCGAAATAGATCACACCAAGTCCTTCCAACATCGATGTAAAAAAGCATTCGAGGCAACTGGTGTTTGTACAGCTATTGATGCTCAATTAACGGACATTGAATGGAAAGAAGGGGATATGAGCTTATTCAAACGCAATCTCGAAGGCTCAGTTAACCAGGCCTCCTATGTACTGCAATTGTTAAGAAATA
>JBBQCU010000222.1:0-6244 GCA_038319065.1 Methylococcales bacterium | reverse complement strand
TTTATGAGTCATTGTATCCGATGATAGCCACCATGTTTTATAACCATCAAGTGATGATTTAGATTCTCCATGTTTGTCTCTAAGTGCATAAATAGTAAGTATCAACTTTGCATCTGTTTTCGCTTTTTCTTCTGATTTCTTAAACTGTTTTAGCTCTTCTACTAGTGATTCAAAATCATTTTTTGGGATTTCAACATCAAGTTCCTTATCAGAACAAAACTCTATTCCAAATTCTTCATATAAAAAATCAGTTAATTCCTGCTTAGTTTGCAAACCATTTATGGTAATAAAGTTTGATATAAATTGATCATATGTCTCTTTACGACCTTCTTTACGAGCATACAAATATGCTCTAACCAAAATTTGGTCAACAAGATCTGGTACATCCTCAGAATAGAAATCAATTTTAGATTCATAGTCTGTTTCAAAAATGTATTTCGACCTACGAATATGAAAATCAAGTTCTGACAGTATCGCTTCATTTATTACCAACTTTACTCCGCGTAACTTTGCGGATTTTAACAAACTCCAATATCTTTTATTTTGCGGGTCAAGGTAAATCTCTGAAAGAGCAGGGACTAAAATGGATGTACACACGAAAATCCTCATATTCCCAGCCATTGATAAGAAAAAATCTACAATCCTCGGCTCACATTTAAGAAGGAAAAGCATTTGGTAGGTTTTTGATAAAGATCTAAGATATTCTTTTGCTTCTAACGAACCAGAATAAATTAACTCTCGTATAGAAAGTACTAATGCACTTTTAACTTTATTTATATTAAGATCAACTATTCCAGACTCATGTATAATTTCGGTGACGGTTTCGTGTAAATTACTTTCAAATAAGTCCTTACAACCGCCATTGAGTAGAAACTCTGAAAATTCAAGTCCTTGTCTATAATATATTTTTTCAAGTGTCTTACTTAGCAGCTTAGTGACGTCTTGGACCTTTACGTTCGCTCCTTTCAAATTCTTTTTTATTATAATCTCTGCTTCACTAATAAAAGCATCGTATCTCCCTTTATCCCTAGAATTATCCGATATTATTTGCAGTCTAGTTTCATATGGAAGGCAATATTTATCTAAATTGACATGATGATTAACCTTTCTATGTGGTTTTTTAGTTAACGAATTAAGTCGTTTATTTATTTTCGATTGAAGCCGTTCAAACTCAAAATTTAAAAGATTTTTCACAGCTTCAAATATTTCAGTTGAAGAAAGCAAACTATTATTGTCTGGGTCTGTGTCTCTTAGGCTATAAAGTATTAAACTTTCGATTAATTTATCATTCAAGTTCTTAATATCATCATCACGTTCTATCTGTTGCATCAAATAGACATAAAGCTTTGGATTACTAACGTAATCATTAACTACAAATCCTTCTCCAGGCTTTTGATATTTTCTTAAGTGTTGATTTGAAAAATTTTTTATAATAGACAAAGTTGACGAAGAATTGTTTGAATTATCGGAAATCCACTTGCCGTCAAAAATAGTTAAACTTGCATCATCATTTTCAGAATAAGAGTCAATCAAGGCATCTTTGTTTTTAATCTCAATATTGGTCACATAATATAATTTTTTGAATTCAATATTATTTTTTACCAGCTTATTTACAGTATCTCTGATCTTTGTTTCTGGCTTTTTATCTATGCTTATTTGAAAAATTGATTTAACTTTACTATCTGTTTCCGAACAATATTCAAAACCATCAATGCCTCTATCTTTTATTCCACCACTAGACATGAAACTGTAACCCAATCTTGCACTCAAAAACTCTTGAGCAAACCGCTCAAATAAGAATCCATCTTCAATAAGAAGAAGCATATCTAACACATCAGTTGGATTAATTGAATCATCCATTTAAATTTCCTCATTTATGAGCGCAAAGTACATTGGTGAATAAATAAAAAATATAACCCTATAAAATATATCAATACTATTCCTAGATATTACGAATATGCCAGAAACATAGGGTCGAAGAGATGGGCTGAAGCTCAAATCCCGTCAATTGTGAACGTTGGACTTCTTTCTTCGTCCGCCCAACTTTGCCCATTGATCTGCTTAAGGCCTCCCCAACCGCTTTTCCGTTTCCAACACCTGCTGAGTGGTTTGTAGCACCGTATCGGGATTCAAGCTCATCGAATCTATACCAATTTCTACCAAAAAATCCGCCATTTCAGGATAATCAGACGGTGCCTGACCGCACAAGCCGCAATGTTTACCGTTGCGTTTTGAGCCTTCCACGGCAAGCCGGATCATTTCTTTTACACCGGGGTCGCGTTCGTCAAAATCCTCGGCGACAATCGCGGAATCTCGGTCTACACCTAACGTCAGCTGGGTAAGGTCATTGGAGCCGATGGAAAAGCCGTCAAAATATTCGGAGAAGGCGTCGATCCGGATGACGTTATTGGGAATCTCGCACATCACATAGATTTCCAGGCCGTTTTCGCCGCGCTTTAAGCCCAATTTCGCCATGTATTCGAGCACCCGTTCTGCTTCTTCAACACGGCGGCAAAACGGGATCATCAGAATGACATTGGTCAGGCCCATGTCATCGCGCACCCGTTTCATGGCGGCGCATTCCAGGGCAAAGCCTTCCGCATAGGCGGGGTGGGTGTAACGGGAGGCGCCGCGAAAACCTATCATCGGATTGGCTTCATCAAATTCAAACCAGCGTCCGCCCAATAAGGTTGCGTATTCATTGGTTTTAAAATCGGACATGCGCACGACGACAGGTTTTGGATAAAATGCTGCCGCAATGGTCCCCACGCCTTCCGACAGGCGCTGGATAAAGAAATCTGCCGGTTTTTCGTAGTTGCGTGTCAATTCGTTAAGTTGTTCCCGTTCGCCGGCATCTTGCACGCGTTCGGGGTGTATCAACGCCATCGGATGGGCTTTAATATATTCAGTGATAATAAATTCCATACGCGCCAAACCGACGCCGTCGTTGGGCAGAAAACTGGTTTTAAAAGCCAGTTCCGGATTGCCGATATTCAGCATGATTTTGGTTTTCGGACGTTTCAGGCCAGTCAAGTCCGTGGTTTTGATTTCAAAATTCAGGATGCCTTCATAGACCTTGCCGTTATCGCCTTCGGCACAAGACACCGTCACGGGCGAATTGTTTTTAATGGTTGTCGTCGCATTATCACAACCGATGACCGCAGGAACGCCCAATTCCCTGGAAACGATTGCCGCATGACAGGTACGCCCGCCACGGTTGGTGACAATGGCCGAGGCAATTTTCATCACCGGTTCCCAATCGGGGGTCGTAATGTCTGAAACCAGCACATCGCCGGCTTTAAAGTTGCCCAATTGCCCCAGATTTTCAACAATTCGTGCATTACCGGTGGCAATTTTGCTGCCTACCGAATGACCGGTAACAATCGGATTGGCCTTATCTTTAAGTATATATTGCTCTAAAATCATTCCGCTTAACTGGGATACGACGGTTTCCGGTCGTGCCTGAACGATATACAGGGTGCCGTCAATGCCGTCCTTCGCCCATTCCATATCCATCGGTTTGGCTTGGCCCGCCTTGGCGCTGTAATGTTTTTCTATCTTGATGGCGTAATCGGCCAGGGTCAGGACATCGGGGTCGTTTAGACAAAAACGATTGCGTTCTTCAGCGGAGGTGACAATATTTCGAGTGGGTTCACGCGTTCGCCCATCGCTGTAAATCATTTTTATCTTTTTCGCGCCCAGGGTGCGTTTTAATACGGCGCGATGCCCTTGCTCAAAGGTCGGCTTGTGGACATAAAATTCATCCGGGTCTACCGCGCCTTGCACGACATTTTCACCCAGGCCATAGGCGCCGGTAATAAAAACGACATCGCTGAAACCGGATTCTGTATCCAGGGAGAACATCACGCCGCTGGCATCCAGGTCGGAGCGCACCATTTTCATGATGCCTATCGATAACGCCAGTTTGAAATGATCAAAGCCTTGATCGACCCGGTAATGAATTGCCCTATCGGTAAACAGACTGGCAAAACAGCGTTTGCAGGCTTCCAGCAAGGCCCGCTCGCCTCTTATATTAAGAAAAGTGTCCTGTTGCCCGGCAAAGCTGGCGGTGGGTAAATCTTCGGCGGTAGCGGAACTGCGTACGGCAACGCTCATATCTTCGCCGTATTGCTGATGCAATTGCGCATAAGCTTTGAGTATCTGGCTTTCAAGGTCAGCAGGGAAGGGCGCTGAATAGATGATTTCCCTTGCCTTACGCGCACGTTTGGCCAGATCGGCGACATCCTCAGGATTCAATTCATCCAGGGCCTGATGCAGGGGTTCCCAAGCCCCGGACTGATCCAGTAAATAACGGTAGCCTTCAGCGGTCACGGCAAAGCCATTGGGTATTTGAATGCCTTGCGGTGTCAATTCTCGATACATTTCACCCAGCGAGGCATTTTTGCCGCCGACCAGGGGGACATCGTCTATTGTTAATTCATTAAACCAACGGATATAGTTTGCTTGTTCAGACATCTTATTTTCCTTGAGGGAGTTCCTCGTTGGGTTACTTACTCGACACGGTTTTTATCGCTGAAATCAATATAAAAATTCGCTATGGGGATTGCGTGTATTTGTGGATCAGATTATTGAATATAACGAATAGTATACAGAACTACAAACAGGGGCAAGGTTCAAGAAGATATTTACACAGCCATTAAGTTGATGAAACGTTATTGCATGTACTACTTAACCAACAAATACAGCAAAATCAGATTTGTTAAAAATAGCAGCACTGTCAGGCTTTTCCAAAACATTAATGGATTGCGGTCTATTAAAGGTATGCGTTCTTCTGCTGTTAAAAACTTCGGATTCGGTACTGACAAATCATGCAGGAACTCTGAAAAATCGTCATATCTAAACTCCGGGTTTATTGATGTGGCTTTTTTTAAGGCGCCGTCAATCCAGATCGGCACCATGGGATTATGATGAAAGCTTGGGACATAGACGAGCTTTGCCAGATTTGTTTTGCCGGGTTTTTCCGGCATATCCTGGCCAAAGGGCAGGGCGCCGTTAATCATTTCATAGGCAATAACGCCCAGTGAAAACTGATCCGATTTTACCGTACCGCGTTGCCCCGTATGATATTCAGGGGCTGTGTAATTCAAAGTGCCGAGGATATTCTCTTCGTTACCATGTTCCAACGGCGTGATTTCCGCGATACCGGCGATTTTAACCGAACCAAAATCAATAATTTTAACGGTGCCCTTGCTATCAAACATGATGTTTTCGGGTTTTAAATCCTGATGCAACATTTCCATACGGTGAAAAGCGCGTAGCGCTTTGGCGAGTTGCCCGACTATATTTCTGACAATTTTAATATCAGGTTTGGGGTTGTCTGTCATCCACTCTCTAAGCGTTTGTCCGCCCAAGAATTCGGTGACGTAATAAATGCAGCTTTTTTCCCGGTCCGAGCCGAGTATTTTAAGTACATTTTCATGATTGATGCGCTTTCCCGCCCATTCCTCATGTAAAAAATGTTCGATGTAATGGGTATCGTCATCATATAAAACGGAGGGTGTCTTTATAATAACCTGGGTGCCCGTTTTGGTATCGAAGGCCCTATAAATCTGTGTGCGTTTGCTGGCGTGCAATTCTGCCTCAATCCGGTAGCCATCAATCATCATGCCGGGTACCAACGGCGGTGGAAAAGACAAGTTGCTGTGCCGGCGAATAATCTCGTCTTCTTTTGCCAGGGGCAATTCATCAATCCGGATAACTTGGCAAGTGAGATTATCATCACTGTGATTAGCGCCGGCCTGTTGCAGTATTTTGCCGGCAATCAGAGTTAAATCCGTACCATTTTGTAGCAGGTTTTTCAGGTTTTTTTCATCGATAAAGTCATGCACCCCGTCAGTTGTCATCAAAAACACATCGCCTGTTTCTACAGGCATTGATTTGTAATCGACTTCCAGCCTGGGTTCTATACCCATAGCACGGTTGAGATAGTTTTTTTCTTTAGAGATCCAGATGCGGTGATCACGCGTTATCTGTTCAAGATTGCCTTTACGTAAACGGTAAATACGCGAATCACCAATGTGAAAAATATGCGCTGTGGTTGATTTTAAAACAATAATACTCAGGGTGCTGACCATACCCTTGGCCGATTGATAGCGTGCTTGTCCCTGACTATATAGCCACGAATTGGTCGCGGACAGGATCTTTTGTCCGGCCTGCTTGACTGACCACGAATCGGGGGTGCTGTAATAATCAGTTAAAAAACTGACGACACAGCAATGACTGG
>JBBQCU010000221.1:0-6271 GCA_038319065.1 Methylococcales bacterium | reverse complement strand
CCTCAGCATTGATCCCCGCCAATTGCCCCCTCGAATGGAATTGGCCAAGATCTATCAACAGCAGGGCAATTTTTCCGAAGCAGAGAGTCTGTTAAGAGAATCCCTGAGCATTGATCCCCACCAATTGCCCCCTCGAATGGAATTGGCCAAGATCTATCAACAGCAGGGCAATTTTTCCGAGGCAGAGAGTCTGTTAAGAGAATCTCTGAGCATTGATCCCCGCCAATTGGCCCCTCGAATGGAATTGGCCAAGATCTATCAACAGCAGGGCAATTTTTCCGAAGCAGAGAGAATATATAGAGAAACTCTTGAGATACGTTATAGGACTTTAGGGCATAATCATCCCGAGGTTGCTACGACCCTGAACAATTTGGCAGCGTTGAATTCATCTATTGGGAACTATGAGGAGGCCGAAAGCCTTTACAAACAAGCGCTTGAGATACGCTATAGGACTTTAGGGCATAATCATCCCGAAGTTGCCACAACACTGAACAATTTGGCAGCATTAAATTCATCTATGGGAAAGTATGAGAAGGCCGAAAGCCTTTACAAGCAAGCGCTTGAGATACGTTATAAGACATTAGGGCATGATCATCCCGAGGTTGCCACGACCCTGAATAATTTGGCAGCGTTAAATTCATCTATGGGAAAGTATGAGGATGCCGAAAGCCTTTACAAGCAAGCGCTTGAGATACGTTATAAGACATTAGGGCATGATCATCCCGAGGTTGCCACGACCCTGAACAACTTGGCAGCGTTAAATTCATCTATAGGAAAGTATAAGAAGGCCGAAAGCCTTTACAAACAAGCGCTTGAAATACAATATAAGACATTAGGGCATAATCATCCCGAGGTTGCCACAACACTGAACAATTTGGCAGCTGCTTACGTAGCAATGGGGAGATATGCTGAAGCGTCTAAACTATACAAAAATGCATTAAGCATTCGGCAGGAGATTTACGGCTTTAATCATCCATCTGTTGCTACTACTTTAAGTAATTTGGCAGCTCTATATGAATCGATTGGCGATAAAAACAAGGCTATGATGATCTATGGCAAGGCGGTCATGATTTTTGAAGAAACCTTAGGTGATATTCACCCAAGAACAAAGTTAGTGAAAGAAAAGCTACAATCCTTAAAACATGAATAATGATCTATCTAATAGAAAATATACCGCAAAATAGTTTTCAGCCAACCACAGGGTGAAGTCGGACAGGAATTACGCTGAGCTCCATTCCTGCTGCTTACCCGTAACGTTAAATTTAAAGAAAAAAGGACCATAGGACGCGCTGACAAAGGAAGCGCATCATTTGCGAATGATGCGCTTCCTTTCTTAGCATATCCTCAGACTTAAAACCTGCTAAACCACTAGCCTTTTCGAATCAGGTCGCCCGCCTTTTCCGCGATCATGATGACCGGTGCGTTGGTATTACCGCTGACGATAGACGGCATGATCGATGCGTCAACAACACGCAAACCGTTAACGCCATTGACTCGCAAAGCCGGATCGACCACGGCTCTTGCATCGATTCCCATCCGGCAGGTCGAGGTGGGATGCCAGGTGGTGGATGCTGTGCGCCGCACAAAATCTTCCAGGCCGGCATCATCGCGAATATCTAAGCCCGGCGACAGCTCAGCGCCTCTTATATCGTCAAACGCGTGCCCGTAAAGAATTTCAAGATTCCAGCGTACACCTGCCACCAGACAGCGAAGATCGTCAGAATCGCTGAAGTAATACGGATCGATACGCGGACGGTCTAACGGATCGGCGGATGACAGCGTGACCCGGCCTTTACTTAGAGGCCTGTTGACATAAGCGGTCAGGGCTATGCCGTGACGGGTCGGCGGCCCTGCTTCAGGATATTCCGGCGTTAAATTGCCGAATAAAAACAATTGCAGATCGGGATACGCTATACCAGGACGGCTATTGACAAAAGCGCCTGCCTCCAGAAAATTTGAGGCCAGAGGGCCTGTTCCAGCAGATTCGTAAACGTGTGCAGCCGCCGTTTTGTCGTCGTTGGGCAACGGCGCAAAGGTCAAGGGTTGAGTCAGCTCGCATCGCACCCGGGCATGAATGTGATCTTGCAGGTTCTTGCCGACTTCCGGTAAATCAAGGCGCACTTCGATACCCAACTTTTCAAGCTTCGGGGCCGGGCCCAAACCTGACAGCATCAGCAATTGAGGTGAACGGAAGGCTCCGGCGGATAAGATTGTTTCGGCAGCGGCATAGGCTTGTTCGACGATGCCGAAACGCAGATATTGCACGCCGATAATGCGGCACTTGCTGAGCAGGAGTTTGGTGGCCTGCGCATGGCTGATAACAGTCAGATTGGGTCGAGACCGCACCGGGTGCAGATAGGCAGCGGCGGCGCTGCTTCGGGTACCGTCTGTAATCGTCCTTTGCAATGCCCCGCAGCCTTCCTGCCGTTCGCCATTAAAATCCGGATTGTAGGCAATTCCTGCTTCCTGTGCCGCAGCGATATAACGCTGGGTGACCGGGCTTAATTGCGGGTGACTGGAAACCATTAGCGGCCCCGAATGGCCGTGATAACAATCGGTAAAGGCTTCATTGGTTTCGGCCTTGATGAAATACGGCAGCACTTCGTCATAACTCCAGCCGGTGTTGCCGAGGCTCGCCCAGTGATCATAATCGTTGCGGTTGCCGCGTATATAGATCATGTAATTGATGGCGCTTGAGCCGCCCAAAACTTTCCCTTGCGGGATATAAATGCGGCGGCCCTGCATGTGCGGTTGCGGCAAGGTCCGGTCACTCCAATCGTAAGGGCTATCCTGCAACTGCGAAAACAATGCCGGTGTGCGGATAGCCGCAGAGTCGCCTTCACCGCCTGCCTCAAGCAATAGAACCCGGCAGTTCGGATCTTCGCTCAACCGATTGGCAAGAACGCAACCGGCCGAGCCTGCGCCAACAATAATATAATCAACGATGGGTCTGGGCATTACTCAATTCCTCGAGTGAGAAGCTGGAATTACTGTTTATCCTTAGGGAAAAGCCGTACAAATAACGTTCGCTTTAAGCCTTCGGCTACGCTCAGGAGAACTCTGTCGAAATGCAGTTATCCGGAGTTTTACAAGTAGCCTTCCAATTTTATAATAACCGGCTAATACGCGTTTGTATGTAAAAAACCTTTGAATATTGTTATAAGAAAAATCTCTAAATCCAGCCAAATTGACCATGTGTGAATGTATTCCAAGTCGCAGCGTATGCGCTCTTCCATTTTTTCAAGCGTATCCGTTTCGCCTCTAAACCCTCTGATTTGGGCCAAGCCGGTAATGCCGGGTTTAACAATATGCCGCTGCATATAACCTGTAATTTGTCCACGATAATACTCATTATGCGCAATAGCATGCGGACGTGGACCAACAATTGACATTCTGCCTTGCAACACATTAAAAAACTGAGGTAATTCATCCAGGGACGTCCGTCTGAGAAATTGGCCAAACTTCGTGATACGTGGATCGTTTTGGGTCGCTTGATTCACAACTAGGCCATCTTCGCAAACCCGCATGGTTCTAAATTTCCAAACAAATATTTCTTCGCCACGAAAGCCATATCTACGTTGGACAAATAAAACAGGGCCTGGGGAAGAAAGTTTAACCCCTAAAGCAATTATCAGCATCGGGATAGAAATCACACATAAAATTAAAATGGATAAAATTATGTCGAATAATCTTTTTTTAAATCCATCAAAACCAATATGAGGGGTATCAAATATACTAATCACTGGTAATCCATTAAAGTTTTCGACTTTTGCACCGAGAAGATCAAAAACAAACAGGTCAGGCACAAAATAAACAACAATTGAAGTATCTCTTAGCTGATCAAGAATCGATTTAATCTTTTTTTCTGCCCACATGGGCAAGGTAATGAATATAAAGTCCAATTCATTGTTCTTGGCTTTTTTGATCAGTTCTTCAACGTTTCCAGCTACATTCCTAGAAAAAGCAGGATTATCAGTAGGCGCGTTGTCATCAAAATAGCCTATAAACGAATAGCCCAGCCAAGTCTGCTTGATGATGACTTTCTCCAAATCAAGCCCTAAATTTGTAGCGCCAATAATCGCTACCCGGCGCGCATTTTTGTCAAAACTTCTTACGTAATTCAATACCAATCTAATAATTAAATGCCAGCCAATGACAGCAATCGGCGTGACCAATAACCAATACAAAACTTGGCTTTCATGATCGGCTTCAACAATAGTTGAAAATTTTATAACGATCATTACTGCAAAAATCGCACAGAGCCATGCAGTTACTATATTTTTAATTACAAATACAAAGCCCACTCCTCGTCGAAGACCGTAAAGATTATTTATTGTTGCAAAAAACTCAAAAGTTAAAAACCCAATAAGTAAAATTGTAATTTTTCTTCCTTCTACAACATAATCATTCGAACCTAAAAAAATAAAAAACAAAGCAATTATAATTAAGATGTCGGAGAGCTTTATAAGAGCGAATATTGCGCTTTTGTGTTGCCTGATAAAACCGTTAGGCCTAGGAGAAGAAAGAAATCTATTAAACACAAGTTATTTCCTTTAAACGAAAAATTGCTGAAGACCAAACCATGTCTTAAAGAAACTCCCTATCCCTAATGAAAATCCGGGGGAAGATTAATGCCAAACATGCACTTTAATGATTAAGATATACGGGCTATCCATTTAACGCAAGTGCTTACTACATTCAGTATTAGCTTAATTTAATCACAGCTTTCTTATCCGGCTTCCTTCTCTCCACGCTCCAACAAATCATGCTGTCTGCTTGCAAAATAATCTTTGTTAGCCTGGTTTTTTCCATGACCGCTTTCCAGTCTTTCAAGGCATTCGGCAATCATATTGTCCATGCAGTGGGTCGCTGTACCTCCGGGTTCTGATCGTGCCTGTATGGCATGGCAAGCATCCAAAGCGCTTTTGAGCTGTGCTTCAGTGATGGAAACTGGTTGTCCAAGGACAATCTCGCCAAAATGGCTTAATGTTTCACAATCAAGTTCCATGATGCTTTTCCCCTGAAATTCGCTCGCCAGAAAAGCTACCAATTGATGTGCGCTTCTAAAATCAAGTCCGCAATCCATTACCAGCGTTTCAGCCAGGTCGGTGGCCATTATCCAGCCGGATTCCACCAATGCCTTGCCTCGGCCAGTATTAAAACTGATTTCCTGCAGCACTTCGGTCATTAATGCCATAGCTTCATTAACGGTTTGTATTGCTTCGGGTAATTCCCCATAGATCATCAATCTATTGTCTGGTTGACCGGAGGGGGTTCTGGCGGTTGCTGTGACCGAGGCCAATACGCCGATCATCTTATTGGCGACGCCCCGGATATACGTTAAAGCGAACGGATTCTTCTTTTGCGGCATGATTTTACTGGCCCGGGCATGCCGGTCATCCAGTTCAACCAGGGCAAATTCCTGAGTACTGAAGACCTGTAAATCTTCTGCCAGACGGCTGATATTGATACTGCACATCGTCAGTATTGACGTAGCTTCAATGAATAAATCGGCTTGCCACATGGCATCGCGGGCATGGGCAATCAAACCGTTAAACCCTAACAAATCAGCCAGTTGTTGCCGCCCCTGTAATAAGCGGGAGCCATTGGTACTGCCACAACCCATGGGACTAAGATTGAGCCGAGCCAATAATGATTCCAGCCGCTCCAGATCGCGCAGCAGCGGATATGTGAAGCCCAATAAGTAGTGGCCAAAGGTTGTCGGCTGGGCTGCCTGTAGGTAAGTGTAATCCGGCATGATGGACAGCTTATGGCGCTCCGCCTGTTGGGTCATCATCAGAGCTAATGCTATCAGCGTTTCGGTAAACTCAACGATCAATTGCCGCATGACCAGGACAAAAGCACTCGTCGTTGCTTCCCGCCGGGCGCGGCCTGCGCCCAGCCAGCCTGTTGCATCAGTTCGCTCCGCCAGCCAGGCCTCGCGGTTGGTATAAATATCGCCTCTGGCCGGCGTAATTACAAATGATTCCGGTTTTTTTTGTAGTTCGAGTAACTGGGCCAATAGTTGATAGCCCTCAGTTTTCGGGATGGTATGCAGTTCGATGGCACACAACGTATGGGCAATATCAACCAGACCCATCGCCTCGAACAAATGGGCCTGATGGCTTAGTTCAGGGGCAAACACTGAATTAATCATTTTGTCCGACGGAACCGTCTTGAGTCTTGTACCGATCTCCAGAACTTTTTCCTGCATTGACACAGGCTGCTGTTCATAACTGGTCATTTCGTTTTTGTACGGGTTGGGTTGGCA
>JBBQCU010000220.1:0-6272 GCA_038319065.1 Methylococcales bacterium | reverse complement strand
TTTAAACCATCGTCGACGCCGCTTAATTCCAGATCAAGCCGCTGCGCAGGCACCATGGTATGTGTATCACGCTGGATATAGGAGCCGGGGCCATTATCGACGCCATCGTAATGGGTAATGGTGGGTTTATGTCCATGAATATGCATGGCGAAGGCTTCGGTATGGCCATTCAATATACGCAGTTTGACTTTTTGATTTTCTTCCATGTGAATCAACGATTCCCTTAAGGTATAAGGGAAAGAACGGCCATTGAGCATGAAATAATCATCGGTGGCATCAGTCGTGTCATATTCCATATTCATGTGCTTAGCAATCAACCGCGGATCGTTGGCTGATCTCGCAATGACTTCATGCAGTTCCTTATCCGCTGATTCATAATGCAAGTCATATTCCCTAGCATATTTTTCAAGAACCGCTACGGAAGGATGACGCACTTGACCAGCGCCGACATTAAGCGTTTGCGGCCAATTGTTAGGACGATTCTCCTCAACGACAAAAATGCCTTGCAAGCCCATCGGGATATGGGTATGCGGCTGCACATGGCAATGATAATACATGGTGCCGGGTTGTCGCGGCTTGATGACATAGAGTTTGCTTTGCCCAGGCATGGTATCCATGTTGCTGGTTTGACCGACGCCATCATTGCCACTGCCGCTCATATCCATATAGGGGTGATCAACGCCGTGCAAGTGAATGGAATGCGGTAAATAATGGGTATTTTCGAGGATTATCCAGACCACATCATCCTGTTCAACACGAATGACCGGAGACGGTACGCGCAACAAGGGATTAGCTTCAAGTTCGTAAAGGCTTTTTGTGGACATATCCCGGGTTTTCGGGGCAAAAACCCAAAAAGTCGGCCGTATGCCGGGGGCAATGTCAAAGGTGGTGGTCGGGTCTTTCATGTCCGGCGAATGGCCGTTGAGTTCAACCACTTCAAGTTTGATAATAATTTTATCAGGGTCGCCGTCGCCGTCCATATCGTCGGACATGGTAATGGCATCGGCGGCGAGTTGCGTCTGCATTAATGTGTCCATAGAAACGCCATTCGTGCCTTTAACGAAAGCGGCAATATCAGCCGGATTATCGGGATTACAGAGTTTGGATTCTTGTATTTTCACCCCATCAATAACCTGTTCTTTACGCCAGGCCGGATCAGTAAATTCAGAACACACTTCTTCCACCGGCCCCATATCAACCTTGGCTGTGGGAGGCAAATCAGTGGCAGCCTGGCTCAAGGAATACATAAGGAGCAGCATGGCTCCGCCGGTAAGGTTAATAAGTTTTTTACTCATACAACGACCTCGGAAAACACTCGATTGAAAAATGAA
This sequence comes from Methylococcales bacterium, assembly GCA_038319065.1. GTDB lineage: Bacteria > Pseudomonadota > Gammaproteobacteria > Methylococcales > Methylomonadaceae > Methylobacter_C. The sequence continues at coordinate 4,941 of JBBQCU010000220.1, read as the reverse complement.
ACGCCGCCCAAAAGACGGTAGGATTATTATCCTTACTATTTTAACTGAATAGTTTGATTAAGTCTTTTTTGGCTACTGAATAATGTAAAGAATAATAATATGCTTATCTTTATGGCTATTGGAAATAAGAATCCTGTAATACTCTTAAAGTTCATCAATGAACTATAAAATTCTATTACATTAGAGGTAAGCAGTTCTGAAACTATAAGCCAGATAGCCAATAAGAACGTAATGAATAAACTTAAACCTTGTTCTCGAAAAACTTTACAATACAATAATTAAAATAATGACATTCATCGTGAAAAATCAATCTCAGAAGTATTTAGTCGGTATCGACTTAGGCACAACTCATACGGTTGTAGCATATGCCAAAGCTGAACAATCACCACAGGAAATACAATTACTACAAATTGAGCAGTTGATTGCGCCAGGGCAAGTGGCTGCCAGACCTTTACTACCATCGGTACGTTATCATCCCGCGCCGGGTGAGTTATCAACTGTAGATGTTGCGTTTCCTAGTTACAGCATAGAAGCTTTGCCATCAGGTGAATCCGCCGTGATCGGTGAAGCCGCACGCTTGTTGGGTGCCAAGACTAAAGGCCGGTTTGTTACCAGCGCTAAAAGTTGGCTATCGCATCCTTCAGTAGATCACAGTGCCGAAATTCTCCCATGGGGCAGTAGCGATGAGATTAGCAAGGTTTCGCCTATTGATGCCAGCGCCAGTTATTTGGCGCATATTCGCACGATATGGGGTCATAGATTCCCGGACGCGCCTTTGGAGCAACAGGCTATTGTTATTACCGTTCCCGCTTCCTTTGATGAGGCCGCACGCTCACTGACTTTAGAAGCGGCGAGTATTGCAGGGCTTAACCATGTTCGATTGCTTGAAGAGCCCCAGGCGGTTTGTTACGACTGGCTAAGGCGCAATGCAGGAAACATTAAACAAGCATTAGCCGATGTGCATTTATTGCTGGTTTGTGATATTGGCGGAGGTACCACCGATTTAACTCTGATTAAAGTAGAACACGGAGAACAGGAGCCTAAACTGACCCGTATCGGTGTCGGCGATCATTTAATGTTAGGCGGCGATAATATCGATCTGGCGTTGGCTCATTTGGCGGAAAGCCGCTTGTCGGACGATGATAAACGCTTATCCGCTGCCGACTTATCGCAACTGATTGAACAATGCCGGATTGCCAAAGAGCGCCTGCTGGCTGAGAATGCTCCAGAGCAGACCACAGCTACCCTGCTGGGCGGTGGCTCCAGGCTGATTGGCAGTTCTCGCTCTGTGGTACTGACGCGCGAAGAAGTCAGGACCATAGCTTTGGATGGTTTTTTTCCCTTATCAAAGCTGGATGAATTACCTGATAGAAAACGTAGTGGGGTGGTTGAGTTTGGACTTCCTTATGCCGCAGAACCAGCGGTAAGCAAGCATATTGCTGCATTTTTAAAGCTGCACGCTGCAGCGTCGAGTGAAGCGTTAAATGGCGAGGGTAGAGTACCTGATGCACTTTTGCTTAACGGCGGCGTGTTCCGTAGCCAACCGATTACCCAAAGGCTGTTGAATTTGCTTAATTCATGGAGTGCCAAGCCGCCTGTTTTGCTCGAAAATAAACATCCTGAACTATCCGTTGCTTTTGGTGCAGTAAGTTATGCCATCGCCAGGCGCGATAAGAAACTGAAAATTGGCGGCGGCGCGGCTCGAAGTTATTTTCTCCTGGTTGATACCGGTGATTCAACAGAGCAGAAGGGTATCTGTATTTTGCCCAGAGGCAGTGAAGAAGGTGATGAAGTTATCTTGAAAGACCGGCATTTTGCTTTACGATTGGGTATGCCGGTACGCTTTCACTTGGCCTCAACGACAGGCGATGCCGAATTTAAACCAGGCGATGTGGCCGAAATAACCGATTCGTTTCATTCCTTGCCACCGTTGGCAGTTGCTTTTGAAGGCGATGAGACCAAGCCAAATGCCGAGGCGATAGTTAAGTTGGCCGTCACGCAAACGGAAGTTGGCACACTTAAAATACAATGCGTTTCCCTTGAAAACAGCGATCAACGCTGGGATGTTGAATTTCAAATCAGAAAAAAGGGAGTAGCGGGAATGCAAATGGATGCAGCATTACCCCCCCAATTTAAGGGTGCCGTAGAAAAGATACAAAGCATTTTTGGGTCCAAATCCAGACATATAGACCCTAAAGCTGTAAAAAATCTGCGTGCTGTTTTGGAAAAACAGCTGGGGTGCGCGCGTATTGAATGGGAAACGCCATTATTAAGAGCGATGTTTGCTACATTGCTGGAGGGATTGAAATACCATCGCCGTTCAGAGAACCATGAAAGAGTCTGGCTAAGTCTGACCGGGTTTTGTTTACGTCCGGGTTTTGGTTATCCGCTGGATGACTGGCGCGTTGAACAACTCTGGAAAATCTATCCCCAAGGCATACAGTTTGTTAATGAAACCCAAAACTGGACAGAATGGTGGACGCTGTGGCGGCGTATCGCCGGTGGTTTGACGGTAGCTGCGCAGGAACAAATTTTTGCTGATATTGCCAAGTTTATAAATCCCACTGCAGCTAGACAACCAGGCATTGCCAAGCAAATTAAACACCGCGGTTACGATGATATGGTGCGTCTTGCCGCCGTATTGGAACGGTTACCAGTTGAAAAAAAAATACAACTGGGCGAGTGGCTTTTGAAGCGTTTGCAAAAAGCCAGTGAACCCAGCCAGACCTGGTGGGCTGTCGGGCGGATCGGGGCTCGAATGCCGTTTCATGGCAGCAGCCATAATGTTATTCCAGCCGATGTCGTCTGCCGATGGCTACCCCAGATTATGTCTGAAGATTGGAAGAAAATGCCTCATGCCGGTTTTGCAGCAACGCTGATTGCTCGGATGAGCGGTGATCGAGCGCGCGATATTGATGAATCCATGCGCCTGCAAATCATTGCAAAACTTAAACTCAGCAAAGCGCCGTCATCATGGATAGACATGGTCGAACAAGTAAAAGAACTGGATGAAATAGAAGAAAAACAGATTTTTGGTGAAGCATTGCCGCCAGGATTAAAACTAATTAATCACAAGGAAAACAATGAAACACGCAGTCGTTGATGCACAAATTACCCCGGAAGGCCGTCTGGATGTTTTATCCAAGGCCGAAGTCAATAAACTGTTCGATAAAAGTCAGGGTGGTTTATACAGCATATTCCGCAATTGCTCGCTTGCCGTACTGAATTGCGGCAGCCCCATGGATGATGGCAAAGAGCTACTGGAACGTTATCCTTCATTTGATATTCGTGTTATACAGGAGCAGGGCGGGATCAAACTGGAAGTTAAAAGCGCCCCGGCTCATGCCTTTGTTGACGGCAAGATGATAAAAGGCATCAATGAACATTTGTTCGCAGTACTGCGTGACATCATTTATATCAGTGACGAAATTAATGATAATCCTAAATTCGACATGGACTCATCGGACGGTATAACCAATGCGGTATTCCATATTTTGCGTAATGCCAATATCTTGCGTCCGATGACCAACCCAAATCTGGTGGTATGCTGGGGTGGTCATTCCATTAGCCGTAAAGAATATGAATATACCAAACTGGTTGGGCATGAAATGGGGTTGCGCGGTTTGGATATTTGTACAGGCTGTGGTCCGGGCGCCATGAAAGGACCGATGAAAGGGGCTACTATCGGGCATTCCAAACAGCGAATAAAAACCGGCCAATATCTGGGTATCTCTGAACCCGGCATTATTGCCGCCGAATCGCCCAATCCGATTGTCAATGATCTGGTTATTTTGCCGGATATTGAGAAACGTCTGGAAGCTTTTGTCCGCACCGGACATGGTATCGTGGTATTTCCCGGCGGCGCTGGTACTGCGGAGGAAATTCTTTATTTACTGGGTATTTTGTTACATCCTGATAATAAAGGCATGCCCTTTCCGCTTATTTTTACAGGCCCTGACAGTTCCGGGGATTACTTTAAGGAGATCGATCAGTTTATTGCCGGAACCTTAGGCAAAGATGCGCAACAGCGTTACCGGATTATTGTTGATAATCCTGTGCTGGTAGCACGGGAAATGCTGTCGGGTATTAAGCAAGTGCGTGCTTTTCGTAAAGAAAAGGGGGATGCCTATTATTTCAACTGGTTATTGAAAATCGATCAGGTCTTTCAGCAACCTTTTGCACCCACGCATGAAAATATGAGTAACCTTGCTTTGCATAAAAATCAGGATAATCATTTGCTTGCCGCTAATCTGCGCAGGGCTTTCTCCGGCATAGTGGCAGGTAATGTAAAAAACGAGGGAATTCGCGCCATCGAAAAATATGGTCATTTTGAAATTCACGGCGATGCCAACATCATGAAGCTGATGGATTCATTATTGGCATCTTTTGTTGCACAACACCGTATGAAGCTGCCTGGGAAAAAATATTCACCTTGTTATCGCATCATTACTTAAGGCGTAATATTTTCCCATATTGAATAATAGGGTTGTTAAAGCATTTATAGTTTGGATATAGGGAAATAGGGGACAGACCAAGGTTTCTCATGGAGTAACTTTTGAAGTTCACCAGAAAACCGTGGTCTATCCTATTATTCGATGATTATCGATTGTGCTTATGAGTTGAATGTAAGAAAACGATTTACCGTCAATAAAAAAGCATAGAGTCAGACTCGTGTAATTAACGTGGACTACTGGCAGAACCGCCTACAAACTTATTCCCAAAGCATGCTGAACACTTGATATTGCCATATCACCAAATCTGCTTCTATCATGCTTATTTATCCCTAACCAATTTGGGATATGAGGACCCCGAGAAGAAAAATGCTCTACATGCACCACAGTTATTTTATTGTCAGTATAGGAAATATCTTCTTTTAACCAACGCCATTCACCCGGCCTGGCATGCTGAAATAATTTGAAAGTCTCTCGGACATAATTCTGT
>JBBQCU010000219.1:0-6375 GCA_038319065.1 Methylococcales bacterium | reverse complement strand
TCGGCCTATTTCAACGATAATCGCTAAGCTAGCTGCTCGTATTTTCTGTGTTGTATTGTTTTTTTAGTCATTAACTCATGATACTAAAATACGACAGTCTAGCTCTAATTTTGTCCCGGCTTAAGTGGGTAGCCGATTTTTGCCATCGTTAAAACGTGTCAAACTGTCTTGAATAACGGTTTCTTGATATTTTCTGGGTTTGATCTCTCGCCCAATTTCAGAATGCTTTTTGATCCATAAATCCTGTAAACCATCACGATCAACTAATTCAACACCTAACCTTAAAGCCCGAACTTTTACTTCTGAGGTGAAATAGGAATTGGTCACTAGAATCATGTTAGTGACATTGGTAAGTTTTGCCCCGGTGACTAACTGATTTAAGGCTTTAACATCAACGGTTGATCCTGCTGTTCTTTGTTTAACTTCAATAGCAAATTTGCGTTTAGCTTTGTAGGCAAAAATATCAACACCACCATCGCCGTGCTGAAATTCTTGTCCAACTTTGGTAATGATGGCATCGCTCCAGCCAGCGGCAACAAACACATCGCGGACGAAAATCTCGAAGTCTGAGGGAGATAGGGAATCTATTTTTTTGAAGTTAGTAATCATTTGTTAAATTACCGGGAAAAAGATTGTTGCTGGAAGGTCAGTTTTTCAATGACTAATGATTTCCACCAAGTTGTGGAAATCTTGGGTAGGGAATCCTTTAAAATATAGATAAGTTGATTTGTGAGGATATTAAGAACTGCCGTTTCCATAGCTTGCTGGTTTGGATAAGGGTTAAATATATACCGGCATATTATCGCGCTCAGTTAAAAGATCATAATGGAATGGTATACCACTCTTAATACAAAGCCTTAACCCCGGCCTTTGCTTGAGCTTTGTGTAGTGGATTTTTTGTCTGTATGACGGTTTGCTCGGCAACTGGTCGTGTGTTGCCCTACCTTCTGCACCCATGCAAGTTGTGGCGCGAAACAGCCATTGTGCCTATGCTTATTTTTTAACTTCATCTTTGGGTCGTGTTATTATTAATTTTTTATGTAACGTTAAGTCAGCATTTAATAACTGGGGTAAATAAATGCCTAATATTGCGCTTAACTGGGGCCTGGTATGCACCGCGTACCATTTCCCAAACCCAATAAAAAAGCTACGCAATGCGTAGTCTACTAACCTGCTTCCATCATTAATAGTATGAAACACCCGGAATTCCCCCTTACCGACGAATTAATTTATCTTAACCATGCCGCTGTGGCTCCCTGGCCTAAAAGAACCGGTGAGGCTGTGATCAAGTTTGCAAAACAAAACATTCTTTACGGTTCACACTTTTATCCGGACTGGCTGAAGAAAGAAGCTGAATTGCGCACACAATTGCAAACTTTATTAAATGCCCCCTCCCCTGATGATATTGCCCTGGTTAAAAACACCTCGGAAGCCTTGTCCTTTGTCGCCTATGGTTTGACTTGGCAGGCCGGCGACAACATTGTATCCAGCAATGAGGAATTCCCCTCCAACCGGCTACCGTGGCAATCCCTGGCCAATCAGGGTGTGGAATTTCGCCAGGCTGATCTACAAAGCGCCAATACGACCGAGGATGCTTTATTTGCTCTCGTCGACAGCAACACGCGCTTATTGGCTATCAGTTCCATACAATTTGCCTCGGGGTTGCGCATGGACTTGGAAAGGATGGGTGAATTCTGCAAGCGGCGCGGCATTTTATTTTGTATTGATGCCATCCAGAGTCTGGGTGCCGTGCAGTTTGATGTACAGGCTTATCAAGCGGATTTCGTGATGGCCGATGGCCATAAGTGGATGTTCGGCCCTGAAGGTTTGGGCGTTTTTTACACCACTCCTGAAGCCAGGGATAAGTTGAAGCTGACCCAATACGGTTGGCACATGATGAAAGACACCCATAATTATGAAAACAAGCCTTGGGAAATTCACCCCACAGCCCGCCGTTTTGAATGCGGCAGCCCCAATATGTTGGGTATCCATGCTTTTTCAGCCAGTTTGTCTATGTTGCTGGAAACGGGAATGGCCGAGGTCGAAGCGCTGGTTATTGAAAAGTCTGATTATTTAAAGGATGCCGTTGATAAAAACGGAGAGTTGATTTTATTGTCGAAACGGCAAAACCGGTTGAAATCAGGTATTGTTGTCTTTAAACACCGGACGGTTTCAAATGACGTATTGTATAGCTATTTGCAGAAAACCGGCGTGGTTTGCGCCTTACGTGGCAACGGCATACGATTTTCGCCCCATTTTTATAATACGCTTGAGGAAATTGACCGGGCTCTCTATTTGATTACGTTGTTGTAGCCTGGATGTTTAGAATCACTGTCATTAAGGAACGGTAACTCAATTGATTCGACAACATGGAGTTTTCGTGGGAGCGGCTTTAGCCTCGCGCTTCGAAACTAAAGCCGCTCCCACAAAAAAGTATAATTTTTGCGGCTAAATAACTCCAGCAGTGGCAGAGCCGAATATTTGTTTGACTTCTATCTGGTTATAAACAAACAACCGGAACGTAATTGATCAACTTCCGGAAATCTGTCTCGCTTAGCGTTTATAGATAAACACAGCTACAGCGATAATAATTAACAATCCCACAGCCACCGTTATCGCTATAGTCTTCTTTTTGCTGCTACTGGTTTTTAATAAGTCTCCGGACTTATCTTCTGTTATGCTTATGCCTTCAATCTGTGCATTAACGGCTTTGTATTTGCCTCGATTATCTTTGGCAATCTGGTAATAAATCACATCACCTGTTATGGGCCTGCGACTCACTCCTTTTAGCGAAGAGATATGTATAAAAATATCCTTTCCGCCATCATCCGGTTTGATAAAGCCAAACCCTCGGTCTTCTTTCCACGTTTTTAAAACTCCCTTAACCATTCTTTTTGTCATAAAAATTACTTCTTTGTTGTTTTAACATATTGGTTTCATATCTTGGATTTTTTAAATTGGATGTTTGACGCCCCGTTCGTGTTGTCAGGCCGAATGGCGTAATTGCAATCCGGACTCACACTACTCGAATCGTCAGTAGCTTGGCAAAACCAGGTTGAAAAAGTCCCTGATTAAAGCCGCGCCAAATCGGCACGACCCAATCAGAAAGCAAACAAAAACCTACATTTTTTTCTTGATAATGACTTTATCATCAACAATTAACTCAGAGATTCCACCCAAAGCGGCATGTAAAGTACACGAAGCCTTTTTGAATCCACCTGTTTTGGTATTTTCACCCACCCAGATCAAAGTGATATAGGTTTCTTTATCGCTTTTTGTTTCTGAAGGAAAAAATACTTGTTCCCCTGTTTCTTTCTTAATCGCAGCCGGACATTTTTCATTCGCCATAGTCTGCATTGCAACATAGTTTCTGATCGTTGCTGCGGCTTCCATTTGTGCAATAGTCGGATCTTCTTTACTCAAACCAACCATTATAAAGCCGACAACAAAAACCCCAAGTATAGCTATTACAATTTTCATTGTTTCTGACATTTACATTCTCCTCTCATTGTGAAATATGCAGCCTTTTTATCAGCTGCCCAAACAGCCTTCTTTTGAATTCTATGCGAATTAGTCTTGCTCAGCAATGAAAGTTCATTAACTAAATCCAATATAAACCGGCTTTATGGTAATTCGTTTAAAATTCAATACGTTTTACATGCTAAATACTTGTTTAATTCTCCTCTCCCCCGCCCTCTCCATCAGGAGAGGGGGCAAGCTCTCAGCGATTTGCGGGTTTTCAAATTCGCTGAATAGCTACAAAACCGCCGTTAATTATACAGAACCATATACGCCCTGATGGTAAGAGAAGATTAAACTGTCCGCCCTTTAATTGAAGACCCCTTTGCTAATTCAGTAACCGCCGGATAATTGATTTTACCCGTAGCCATGACCGGAATGGCATCAACTATCAAAATTTTCTTGGGCAGACTGATATGAGCAACGCCTGGCGATGCAGCCATCAGATCATTAACGGTTGCCTGTTTTTGAGTGGTGACTAAAATGACCTGTTCACCTTTTTTTGGATCGGGCAGGCTGATTGCAGCATGATGTGCATTCGTCCAAGCGTTAATAGCCAGCTGTTCTACAGCGGTCAGGGAAACCATTTCGCCGCTGACTTTGGCGAAACGTTTACTGCGGCCGCGAATACTAATGAAACCTTCTTCATCGACATGAACAATATCACCGGTATCATACCAGCCCTTGCCGTAAATGGATTCAGGCGGAACCAGTTTGCCGGGATTGCCAGCCAATAAATAACCCAGCATGATATTGGGGCCCTTAACATGCAGCTGCCCTGCATCATTAATTCCTTCAATGGGTTCCAGTTTATATTCCATACAAGGCATAAAGCGGCCTACCGTACCTGCCTTATGATAGAGCGGCGTGTTAACCGAGGTTATTGGCGAAGTCTCGGTAGCCCCATATCCTTCCAGGATACGAATGCCAAATTTATCAGCCCAGACCTGACGGGTATTTTCCTGTAGTTTTTCCGCTCCGGCAACCACATAACGCATATTGTAAAAGTCATAGGGGTGCGCTTTTTTAGCGTAAGCCGTAAAAAAAGTATTGGTGCCAAACATGATCGTGGCATGAATTTCATAAGCAATTTCAGGGATAACGGCGTAATGCAGGGGCGTCGGATAGAAGAAAGTTTTCATGCCGCTAATAACCGGTAGTATGGTGCCGACCGTAAAGCCAAAGGAATGAAACATGGGTAAAAAGTTGAGCACAATATCTTGGGCATTAAAACTGATACAGGCCTCTAACTGTTTAAGATTACCCAAAATGTTGGCGTGGGAAAGCACTACGCCTTTGGGCATTCCTTCCGAGCCTGAGGTAAACAGAACCACGGCAGGGCTATCAGGGTTATGTTGTTTATGTTTATACCAAAAATCGGCTGTTCTGCTTTTTACCAGTGCGGTTAATTTGTCCAGCGCGGAAATATTTTTGGCCAAATCTTCCAGGTACACTAATTTACACTGTTTACTTAACTGCTCGGCATCTTCATTTAAATCACCCAGTTCTATAAAGCGGCGAGACGTTAACACGGTTTTAACCTGTGCGATTTGACAAGCGGACAGCATACCCGCGCAACCCGTTGAAAAATTCAACATGGCCGGAACACGGCCATACAACTGCAAGCCCAAGATAATAATAAGGGTTTTAGTAGAATTTGGCAGAAGAACAGCCACATTTTCGCCGCTTGCAGTCATGGTTTTTAATTCATTACCGATGGCAATGCTGCGCGTGATTAGATCATTGTAGGACAGGGTAATACGTTCAATATCTTCGATAATCCGGTGTTGACCTCCGTGTATATTGCGAGCTTCAAGCACACTCGTAAAAATGGTTTGCCGGTAAGGACTGGTGACAAACATCATTTTAGTCATAATATCCGCTAAAAGGTGACCACAATACGTACGGCGGGATTTGCCCCTTAGTTTTTTGGGAGCGGAAATATGCTCAGGCGGTAAAATCTGAATGGTAATTTTAGGAAACCAGCGTAAACGAACGATCCTGTGCAGTTTTGAAAAATGCGTATATTGGGCACCTGATATGCGTACCGGCAAAACGGCAGCTTCGGATTTGTCGGCGACCATACCCGTCCCATCATAAATTTTCATTAATGATCCGGTAACCGAAATTCGGCCTTCCGGGAAAATAACAGTCTTGGTGTCATTTTCAAGATAATGAATCAAATCCTTTAATGATAATGGGTGCGTAGGATCCATCGGAAATACCCTGGATAGTCTCAAGAAAGGTTTTAACCACCAGCGTTGAGAAACCTGGGTATTTATCGCAAAGGTTATATCATCAGGTAAAAATACGCCCAGCAGTAAGGGATCCAAAAAAGAGGTGTGATTAGCTATAATCAAAACCCGTTTTCCGGCTTTTGCATAGTTATCCAGGCCAGTGACCTCAACTCTGTATAGCAAAGTCAATAGCCAGTGTAAGAATTTTTTTAGCATCGGTTTCTTCTCTCGTTATTTTGATGGGCATTGTATAATTATGTTTTGGATTATAGCTTTTTAGATAATCACTAGCTCATTTATAGTTGTAAGTAACTTGAAAGCTAATTTGCCCCTGTTTTCCCGCTTAACTGTAGACAGTGACTCCTACAAACCCAATTCAAACAGCAATCTAATCGACACATAAACAACAAGCAAAATCGTAAATAGGTAGGCTGAGTACAGCAAGGGCTTTTCTATAAACGCTTTCAGCAAGGTCTTCTGCTGACCTGCTTTTTTTCGTTGCAGATAATCCTCGTGCGAAGTAAGAAACCGCTGTTGTTGATACTTGTTGAGCACATTCCTGGCTTTTTCCAAATCGGCATCATTCCTAAGCCACAACGCCGGCATTGACATTCCCCAG
>JBBQCU010000218.1:0-6406 GCA_038319065.1 Methylococcales bacterium | reverse complement strand
GGGTACTTATTCCTGATCTTCCGATAGCTTTCTAGCCGGATTAGTTTGATCTGCTGATGATGCATTAGCCACGTCCGGATTCATTGCCGCTTTAATAGCTGTTTTGACTGTTCTTCCAACCACCGGCGGAATCAGTGATTTATTTGCCCACAAGCCATAGCGTAAATAATGCGTGACATCCTGTTTATTGGTGTCAGCGCCCTGATAAAAGGCTTCCAGGGTTTTAATTTCGGCTGAACGTTCATTCAACAAGCGTTCACGCGCTTGCAAGGGTTTCGCTATAAACGCTTCTACTGCGACGCGGCCGAAACGTAAAAACAGCACTTGAAAACCATGCCGTATGCGTGCCTGTTCGATACTTTCATCAGTATGCAGCAAGGTTTTTCGCACTTCTTCGGTTTCCCACAGCAGTGACTGTGTTTTCTGGACAATTTGGTCGATCAGTACCTGCAATGATTGCGCCAATTGATCAGTCAGCTCGGTTTCAAATTTTTGCTGAATTTCTCTAAACAGTTCTTCGCGAATTTTGTAATTGCCTTCGCGCGGATCAGGCATCGAAATTGTTCTGCCTGCTGTATAAATACGTTTTAACTCATCCATTTGCCCGGTGGTAAGATTGGAGAGAAGAGCATCAATTTTTTCATCATAAGCAGCATGTAATGCCGCCAGTTCCTGATGTTCAGCGCCCGGTGCATCTGCTTCTTTACGGCCTTGAATGCTTTCGGCATACCACACATCAAAATCTTTTTTGATGCGTTGCCATTCGCGTCCCCACCATTGATTAAATTCACTCCCCAGCAGATCATCTTCTTCTATATCGCCATCGGCTATCCCGCCATAAATGGGTTCAAGTTTTCCCATAATATCGGTGGCATATTGGCGTATATTGCTGACTAATGCATCACAACGTTTTTCCAGCGCCCCTGCCCGCTCATGGTCGATATAATCATTGATCGTCTCTTTTAATAAAACAATGCCATCAGTGATACCCAATTTTTTTAATTTCAATTTATCGTCAGCGCTTTTAGTGCGTCGAAGCGTATCTTCCGATGGTATGCCGAATTCAACCAGGTGAGCGCGCGCGCAGACGGGTATCATGCGTCGTTCAGGTACAGCCGGCCAATAATGTCTGTGCTTTGAGAGGGTTTCCTTAAAATCAATCTGGTCATCCATCGCGTCGGCTTGCGTGAGCACCACAAAAATTTTGTCTGACACTTTAAGGCTGGGATCTTCAGAATCAGCAATGACCAATATTTCTTTTTCCGGCCCCGTAATTGAGGGCTGTTTCATCTCCTTGGCATAAATAATGGCATCGCAGCCCTTCAGCCGGTCTATCGCTTGTTCCGAATGCATCTGGATGCCTGAATTAAAACCGGGAACATCATGAAAAATAATGTCCCGATCGCTTCTTAAACGTACCGTTTTGAGTTGAATGCGTTTGATGGCTAGAGACTGCGCGCGGTTTTTGAAAATCGCGGACTGCAATTGTTCATTAATTTCATTGATATCTATAAAACTTTGCGTATAATCGTTTTTTTGCCTGGCAAACTCGTAGATGGCATTCAGGTTTTTTTCCGTGTCTTCAAAATCCTCCAGTATTTCTTTTCTTTCCTTATCGCCCAGCGTTCCGGCCAGTGCTTCTTTTCGTTGCTGCTGAAGTTTGCTGATCTCTTCCTTGCTGTAGTATTGAATTGACAGGAGTTGATCCTGTTCAGTCTGGGCCGACCAGATTTCTGTGCTGGTGAACGTGCACCTTTCGCGTGCGGAAGGAAGAATCTCTTGCCCTAGCCAGGCATTCAGCAACGCACTCTTGCCGGCTTTTTCCAGACCAATAACAGCGACTTCAAAACGGTTGGCATGTAATCGCTCCAGTTGCCGGTTTAAACGCGTGTGTTCGGCGTTAAGTTTTTGCACCAGTTCGGGTGCAATGTCTTCGCTTGTTTTATTACACAGCGTCACCAATTTATCCGCCAATACGGAGGTTATTTCCAACCGCGCAAGTTGTTGTTGACAAGTTTCCAGCCAGGTAGCCATAGATGTTCCAGAGTTGATAAATACTTTTTCGGTAGTAATGTGTTGGTTGGGTTAGGCGAACGCGTCTCCAAGACATAGAAGCGCCAAATGTTGGGTTACGCTATCGCTAACCCAACCTACGGACTTGCCTACAAAATCAGTTTAGTGACCGACCTCAACCTTGGCGCCCTTAGCCTGACCAATTTCAGCAAGAGTCTTATTAAACCATGGCGTTTCGAGGTCAAAAGGTTTGCCGCCTTTGATACGAGGGAATTCAATCGCGCGCAGTATACCGCCACGATCTTCGTCATGACCAATTAAGCCGGATTCACGACGCAAGGCACATTCGACGGCCAGATCAGCACAAGACTTGATCAGGCGGATGTCTTCAACATTTGAAGCGGCTGCTCTGGCAAAATAGCCGGATTTTTGCACCAGGGTTTTTTCCGCGCCAAGCATTTCCGCAAACTGTTCACCGAACCATTTGCCGGGATTGACAGCATCTAGTTTTACGTGACCGAAAGCATCGCGCGGAACTTCCTGGCCTTTGGCCTGCATTTCAGCAACAATGGATTCCACGCCGGCGCCTTCGGAAACGAAAATGTTTACGCAGTCTACTTTGTCCATGACTGCACGAAGACGTTTGGCTTCGGCGGCAATATCGATAGTCATTTCCGGAATGAATATGCCGTGAACTTCAAAGGCGTTGCGATCAAGGCCCAACTCAGGTAACCACTCAGCGCGATCAAGTAATTTGCGATATTCCTGAGCCGTGGCGGCGGTGAGCCAGCCGCAACTGCGCCCCATGACTTCATGGACAATCAGCATACGCGGGTTGGCGTTGTTTTCGGGAACAACGTTCCAAAAATAACGAGCGCCCTGCTCTGCTGCTGTCCATGCGCCCAGTGATTGCTTGATAGGAAAAACGTCGTTATCAACTGTTTTGGGCAAACCAATCACCGTCAGACCGTAATTGTTATTGGCAAGAAACGCGGCTAAATCTGCGGCAGCAGTATTGGTATCGTCACCGCCTATGGTATGGAGGATATCCACGCCGTCTTTAACCAATTGGTCGGCAGCCACTTTTTGCGGGTCCTGTCCTTCCTTAACCAGACCGCGTTTTACGCAGTCTTTGACGTTGGTCAGTTTCACGCGGCTATTGCCAATCAGTGAGCCGCCGAAACGGTGCAGAAGACCGGCTTTTTCACGTATTGCAGGCGTGACGGTATAAAAATCGCCAAGCAGCAGGCCTTTGTAGCCGCTGCGATAGCAGATGATTTCAATGGTTGGATCGATTTCAGTATAACGCTCGATAAGGCTGCCGATAGCTGAGTTCAGGCAGGGAGCCAAACCGCCCGCGGTAAGAATTGCAACTTTTTTGGGTTTGTTCATAAGAATTGTAAAGTATGAGGTTAGACAAAAGTTTTGGAATGTTCATGTTATAAAATTACCATTCCTAAGTAAGGAGAGCGATTTGCACCCTTTGAACTATCGTTCCGCTCCAAAACTAAAACAACAAAGAATCATTTCAGGGCTTGCGCTGCTTTGGCAAAACAAAGAGAATTCCAGTGTGTAAACTTTGGCTTTAGGACTCCGATGGCCGGGAATTTTACCATATTACAAAAGAATATGTTTTGTTTTGTTTTTAATGCACTTATAGCAATATGGGATGGGCTTCGATGCTTATTGGTAGTGCGGGAAGGGTACAAGTTCGGGATATGAAAGTCAGCTACTCGACGCCAATCACGGTAATATGTATGCGGAATAACGGTTACCAACTTTATGCGGGACTAAATGAGGGGAGTCAGAGCTGACGGGTTTATAAAACCTATCAGCTCTATCCCGTGCTAAGTGAAAAACGAAAAATATGAAATCCCCCTAAACACGCGCTGCATTGGCAAATCACGAATATAAAATCCAGGTTTGCTGGATTTGAGTTAAATGTTTTACCCGACAGTTTCAAAAAATACCGGACTCATTTCGCGGGGGTAACCGTGACTTTCTTGAGTTTCCGGCAAGTGTCCATAGCGGCTTCGCAGCGGGTGAACTCAAGCGTGTCCCTGGTAAAGCAAATCCGCACTTCGTCAAGTGTACTGCTACTCTTCTTCGGCCCGTTCTCTGTGCAGGATAGATAAATCTCATCAGCATCGAGCCCAGGGTTGTTTTCCATAAACAGCGCTTCGATCTTGTCAGCTTTGGGTGCCCCGGAAAGGCGTGGAAATTTCAGCTTGCCGAAAAGATTCCCGGTCAAATCAAAATAGGCACTCCGGGCAAGCCCGCTGCAGGTGCCATGCTTGTCCCATTCATGCTGGATCAGAAAATCAGACGGCATGAAGACAAAGATTTTATCTTTGTCGATTGCATCGGCTGGGCCTCCACCGGTACAGCTTTCAGGACTGCCGGTTCCGCATTCCGGCCATAAGCCGTGTACAATGAACTCCCGATGTTGTTTGCATTGCGGTTCTTTGTTCCCTGGATGGGAACGGCAAAACTCCGGCGACCACGACAAACTCAATGTATAGTATTTGAATTTGCCGGCACTGCCAATATCGCAGGACTTTTCGTCTTGAGCAGTCCAGTCAGCTCCTGCTAGTGCGGAAGTCATAATCAAGGCTGCAAATAAAAGTATTCCAATCGTTTTCATTTCACTCTCCTTCATGGTTGTTGAACAAAAACCGGAGTTTGGCCGTTAAAAACCGGGCATTTTAATATAGGCTGGTTTTACTCTCCGTTATGTTATAGCTGGAAAAGCATATCGTTAGTTATTTTTGCGCGGGGCAGTTTACCTTCCAAATCTTTTCACAGTAATCCCTGATAGCCCGGTCGGATGAGAATTTTCCCATGCGTGCAACATTCAGAATCGACATTCGTGCCCAGCGCTCCTTGTCCCCGTATGCCTGGTCAACTTCGTCCTGACAATTTATGTAGGATTGAAAATCCGCAAATAGCAGGTACTCGTCGTGAACTAAAAGAGATTCTGTCAGCGGCCTGAAAAGAGCGCTATCGCTTGGCGAGAAATAGCCTGAATTAATAAGGTCCAAGGCCCCACGCAATTCCGGGTTAGCGTGATAATAGGCTTGGGGATTATAGCGCTCTGCTTTCAACTTGCTCGCTTGGTCAGCGGTCAGGCCAAACAGGAAAAAGTTTTCCGCCCCGACCTCCTCACGAATTTCTACGTTGGCACCATCCAGCGTTCCAATGGTGAGCGCTCCGTTCATGGAAAACTTCATGTTGCCGGTGCCCGAGGCTTCCTTTCCCGCCATGGAAATCTGCTCGGATAAGTCGGCAGCAGGATAGATTTTTTGACTATTTTTGACATTGTAATCCGGCACAAACACGACCTTGAGCCGATCCCGAACATCCTGATCTTTATTTACAACCTCAGCTACGGAGTTGATCAACTTGATAATAAGCTTCGCCATAAAATAACCCGGCGCCGCCTTGCCGCCAAAAATGAAGGTGCGCGGCGTTACATCCAGGCCGGGATTTTGCTTGATGCGGTTATACAGGACAAGAATATGCAGAAGCTTCAGGTGCTGGCGTTTATATTCGTGCAGCCGTTTGACATTGATGTCGAAAAGCGTATCCGGATTCACCCGAATTCCGGTTTGAATTTGAATATAATCGGCCAGATCGCGTTTATTGGCATCTTTGACTTCGCGCCACTTATGCTGGAAGTCGATGTCATCGGCATAAGCTTCCAATTGCCTAAGTTCAGCCAAATCGGTCAACCAGTGTTCGCCGATTTTTTTGTTTAACAGGGCTGCCAAGCGTGGATTAATCAAGGCCAGAAAACGGCGTGGGGTTACGCCATTGGTAATGTTGTGGAATTTTTCCGGTGTGAGCGCATAGAAATCAGATAACACGTCGCGCTTGAGTAATTCGCTGTGTAATTCCGATACACCATTAATGGCATGGCTACCGACGCTAGCCAGATTCGCCATGCGCACATATTTCTCATTGCTTTCATCAATCAGGGAGAGACGCTCCAGGCGCCTGGAGTCGCCAGGGAAATGCTGGCGTACCTCGTCAAGAAAACGCCCATTGATCTCATAAATAATTTCCAAATGTCTCGGCAACAGCTGGCGGAAAAGCGGCAAAGGCCATTTTTCGAGGGCCTCCGGCAGCAGGGTGTGATTCGTGTAAGCGAAGGTGTTACGGGTTATGTGCCAGGCTTTGTCCCACTCCATATCATGTTCATCAACCAACAGCCGCATCAACTCGGCGACGCCGATCGACGGGTGAGTGTCATTCAACTGGGCGGCGAAACGCTCGTGAAAATTATCCAGTTTGCCTTCCAGAAACACATGGGTGCGAATCATATCCTGCAAGGAACAGGACACGAAAAAGTATTGTTGCTCAAGCCGCAACTGTTTTCCCTCGAACGATTCGT
>JBBQCU010000217.1:0-6407 GCA_038319065.1 Methylococcales bacterium | reverse complement strand
AAAAACTAAGCGATAAAACCTTTAAACCCCCCTTATTTTACTGACTATAAATTCAGTTTATCGTTAAATTCTGGAAACACAACCAAGACTTTGAAAAAGGGAAATTTCAGGCAAGATGTATTCAAAAGAAAGAGTTGTAGGATCTTCCGTTTCAATTATCACTAAAATTCCACCGCTTTAATAACAACATGGACACCAGCGCAGTCCAGCCGGTTTGATGCGACGCGCCGAGCCCTTGGCCTGTTTCGGCATGGAAATATTCGTGAAATAACAGTTGGTCTTGCCAGTAAGGATCATGTTGCAAGGGGCTATCAATCGGATAGGCGGGGATAATGCCGTTGGCATCGCGTCGAAACAGATTGATCAAGCGCTCTGCAAGATGACTGTTTATCTCCTTTAATGTTAATTCGTGCGCTGCCAGACCCGGTGCAAAGACTTTGAAATTATCACCGAGATAACAGTGAAATTTTTCTAATGCTTCAATCAGTGAATAATTGGTTGGGAACCATACCGGTCCGCGCCAGTTGTAATTTCCGCCAAACATGAAAGAATTTGACTCTCCCGGCACATAGTCGATTAATGCCTGGCTTATGCCCGGCATCAGCCCAAGATCACGCCGTTCCGCATGAAACAGGCTTACGCTTCGGATACCGTAAGGGGACAAAAATTCCTTTTCATTTAAAAGGTGCTTCAGAATTCCGGGTAACATGGTATGGTCAACCAGTGATAGCAGATGTTCGCCCTTATCGTTAGTGTGTTCAGGACAGGCACAGATAGTATGGCCATCGAACATGCCGCCGCGATGTTCATAAAGCATGGCGCGGAACCGGGGAACACGGCTAAGCATTTTTGCATCAACCACCTCGCAAGCGAACAAGGGAATAATACCCACCCAGGAAAACACATCCAGCCGGCGATGCTCTCCTTCAGGTGTCAAAATCAGGTCTTTGAAAAAATGATCATCAGCATCCCAAAGCGACATGCCCTGCTCACCATAACCGGCTATCGCTTTACCGATTGCCAGGAACTGAGCGTAGCATTGAATGGCGATATCTTCATAGTCACGCCCGGCAGCCGCCAATTCCAGTGCCATCATAGTCATATTCAAGGCAAACATCGCCATCCAACCCGTAGCATCAGCCTGTTTAAGCCGGTAGCCGGGTGGCAGCGGCTTGGAACGGTCGTAGACGGAAATATTATCCAGCCCCAGAAATCCGCCTTCGAATAGATCGTGATGTTCATTATCCTTGCGGTTCAACCACCAGGCGTAATTCAGCAACAGTTTATTGAGCATCCGCTGTAAAAAATTTAAATCGGCGCTGCCGGTGCGTTCTCGTTCGCTACGAAATACCGCTAATGCCGCTGCCGCGTGAATCGGCGGGTTGGTATCCTTGAAGTCCCATTCATAGGCAGGCAAATGGCCGTTAGGATGGATATAACGCTCATTCAACAGTAATTCCAGTTGCTGCTTGGCGAAATCAATATCGATTAGCGACAGGGCTATCGCTTGATAGGCTAAATCCCAACAGGCAAACCAGGGATATTCCCAACAGTCGGGCATGGCAATAATGTCATGGGCTTTAAGATGCCGCCAATGGCGATTACGAATTCCTATTCGTTCTTTGGGCGGGGCAATTTTATCGCCATCCATCCAGCCAGCGTGCTACATCAAAGTGGTAAAATTGTTTATTCCAGATCATGCCGGCCATCGCCTGACGAAAGATGCGCTGATCTTCCTGCGATGAATTTGCAGGCAATAGACTTTGGTAAAACTGATCCGCTTCCTGACGCCGTTGTTTAAAGATTGCTTCCAAACCAGCCTGCGTCAGCACGGTCTGTTCATTGGTCAAAACCAGGTCAATGATTTCTTCGGCACCGGATTCAATGACCAACTGATGCCAGGCCGAACTTTTGCTGCCCTGCTTGGCTGGATTGACGGCATCAAGGTCACCGTCAATAACAATGCGATGAAAAGCGTCTTTTACAAAAGGCGATTTATTCGGCTGCCCCCAAAGTTTCTCCGAATTGCTCTCGTTCTCTGTAAACAAAAGCTGCGCGGGCTTTCGGCCATACAGACGATAAGTGCCCGGTCCGGAACAATAACCTACTATAGACCATGCAGTGTCTTCGCTTTGATCACCGGCTATGAGTTGCGGTCGCTGGATGCCATAGCCCCAGGACCAGGTATTGCGAAACCACAATGTCGGCAACAGTTGCAGGCTTGCCGCTTGTGGCCCACGATTGCTTACACAGATACGGCACAGAATCGTTTCAGGTGTTTTTTTTGCATAAATGACATCAATGTCGAAATAACGGTTCTCATTAAAAACTCCACTGTCATTCAGTTGAAAGGGCAGTTCTTGGCGGCTGCGACGGCTGTTTTCCTGCACCAGTTGCTGGTAGGGAAATGGACGTTGGGGATACTTGTAACGGTAATGCAGGTAGCTGTGCGTGGGTGTAGCATCCAGATAAAAATAGGCTTCCTTAACATCTTCGCCATGATTGCCTTCGTTACCGGTAAGGCCAAAAGCGCGTTCTTTAAGGATGGGGTCGCAGCCATTCCAGAGCGCCAGCGAGAAACACAAGCGTTGTTCTTGGTCACAGATACCGCCCAGTCCATCCTCATTCCAGCGGTAAGCACGAGAACGTGACTGGTCATGCGTAAAATACTCCCAGGCTTTGCCATCCGCACTATAATCTTCGCGTACTGTTCCCCATGCTCTTTCAGCCAGATATGGCCCCCATAACAGCCAGTTTGCCTTACCCTGGCTTTGGGCTTCGAGGCGCTGATGTTCAGTAGTTGTCTGGAAATATCTCATATTTGCCACCCTATTGACACGATAAAACCTTTTATTTTGGGTTATGATAATACCTGAAGCGGGGTATTTTTGTCCCGAACCACACGAACTCCCATTTTTCCTTCGTGACCTTCGTGTCCTTCGTGGTAGATTTATGAAACCCCTAACCTGAACACCAACAGACAACATGTTGATTGAGTTTACCGATGCCGAGGAAATCCGACTTTGGACTGCCATCAATGATGATGTGATGGGCGGAATTTCGCAAAGCCGCATTGAACGATCACAGGCATCGACTGCGCTATTTAGCGGACAACTAGCGCTTGAAAATAACGGTGGTTTTGCCTCGATACGCAGGCGTGCCGATAATTACAACCTTAATGGTTGTGCCGGCGTCATGCTCAAAGTGAATGGCGATGGCCGAACCTATCAATTCCGGGTAAAAACCGATGAACAGGTTGATGGCATAGCCTATCGGACGCTCTTTGCAACCGATACCCATCAATGGCAGACCCTTACCCTACCTTTTGCAAGTTTTAGCGCAAGCTTCAGAGGCAAACCAGTTCCAGGCGCACCCGTTTTGCATCCGGAACAAATCAGGCAGATTGGCTTTCTTTTGGCGGACAAACAACCATGATCATTTTGTCTTGAAATAGCCTGGATAAAGTCGTACTAGAAAAACTGAACGGCATTTGGAAATTATTAACTACCAAGGACATCCGATGAAGAAATTGATCACCGTTTTAACCACTTTATTCCTGGCCGGTTGCAGTGTATTTGGCATACGCTCGGCAGACGAGCCCAATTACCAGGTACTTAATGATTACGGGCACATCCAGATCAGACAGTACCCGGCAATGGTTGTCGCGCAAACCGGGATTACTGCCGATTATAAAAACAGCAGCAGTCAGGGTTTTGAACGCCTCGCCGGGTATATTTTCGGCAACAACAAAAAGCAGCAAAAAATGGCGATGACAGCGCCAGTTATTCAAGAGCAGGAAGCAGAAACCCTGTCCATGACAGCGCCTGTCATTCAGCAAAAGTCGGGATCAGTCTGGTTGATGGCTTTTGTACTCCCGGCGGAGTATTCAGTCTCAACCGCACCGGTGCCTCTGGATCCTGAGGTATTAGTCAAAGAGATACCCGGCAAAAAAGTCGCCGTCATTCGCTATTCCGGCAGCCTGTCTGAGCAAGGCATTGAAGAAAAGTCCGAAGAATTAAAAAACTGGTTAAGCCAACAAGGTTACCGGGCTATTTCTCCTTCGCGTTCTGCCGCTTACGATCCGCCCTGGACACTGCCGTTTCTTCGCCGTAATGAAGTACACATTGATATCGAGTCATTATGAGTAACTTAACAAGAAAAAAAGCCGGGCCCCTTAAGCTGATTATTATTGGCGGTGGGTATGCCGGTTTATCAGCCTTGATTACTTTGAGAAAACAAGCGCCGGATGCCGAAATTACCCTGATTGACCCGCGTCCCGATCATTTGATTATTACGCGCTTGCATGAAACCGTGCATCGACCTCTGGACACTATCCAAGTCGCTTATGGCGTGTTAGCCAAACGCTTTGGTTTTATCCATAAACAGCAAGCCATCCAGTTCGATGAGGATCTGATTAGGGCCTGGGACTCGGATAAGGTAATCCAGATTGGCGAAGAAATCTTGCCATTCGATTATCTACTGATCGCAGCAGGTTCACTACCCATTCAATCCGTTACTGAGCCCGATGTTTTTGATCTGAATGCCATCAGCCAGCAAGGCTTTGCCACTGTTCTGGAGCAATTTATAGCAAACACGGACGCTAACGAAAAAACGATCAATATAATCGGTGCTGGTCCAACCGGCATCCAGTTTGCCTTTGAAATGGCTCATGTCCTTCTGGTCTGTCATGCAGACTATCAGCTTAATCTGATTGAGGGTGGTGACAAGCTACTGAGCCCTTTCCCGGCTGCAATAGGCCGCTATGTCGAAAAGCGCCTGTTCGAAAAACGCATCTCGTTACTTACGCATGAGTATTACAAAGGCAAACAGGGACGTGAGATTTTGCTTGAAAATAGTCACTCCGGCGATAAATCCGTCCATGCCTCTGACTTGACCTTATTGCTGCTGGGCAAAAAGCCCGAACTCTTGCTGCACGCAAACAGTTCAGGGCAGGTTGTCCTGGATCGTAAGGTCTTGACGCATATTTTTACCGCCGGGGATTGCTCCCATTATGATGACTTTGGCTCAAACCTGATGACTTCACAATCAGCCTTACGCAAAGGCAAGGCTGCGGCCAAAAATATATTAAGGGAAGCCGGTATTCTGCGTTTTTGTTTGCCCTATATGCACGAGGATATTGGCTATCTGCTCAGTTTGGGGCCCGGCGATGGCGTGGGCTGGATTGGCAGTAAAAATGCTATTGTCAGCGGATTACCGGGGTTTATAGCTAAAGAAGCCATTGAGGCACAATATGACTTATTACTGACCGGCATCGATAGTTATGTCGTCTGATCTTAAATAGGCCAAAATTGTTAATTGTACTAATTGTGATATGTTACTACTTCAAAACGATAATGAAGCATCGGCTTTATTAATTTGAATCTAAAAAGAGTGAGGAAAAAATGTTTGGTTTACCCTCAAATAAAGGCGCTTCCGGTACAGGAAGTATTGTCATTAATCAACCGTTGGATAAGGTCTTTAACTTTATTGCCGTGGATTTTTTTGACAATTACCCCAGATGGTCACCGGAAGTACAGGAATTAGAGCTGCTATCGGCGCCACCCCTCCAGCTTAACAGTCTGGTTCGACAGGTGCGCATTGACAATATGCAACGCAGTGAATCCACTTTTAAAATAACGACCTACAAAGTGGGTGAGAAACTGGTGTTTGAAGGGGTCTCCAACGCCTATCGTTGCAGTTATGACTTTACCTCAACCAACCCGTCTGCAAACACACAGGTAACCTTTACGTTTGAATTACTCAAACTTGAATTGTTTATGTTGCCCTTTGAAAAACTTGTCCATATTGCCGTGCAGGAAGGCGCTAAACGTACGGTAAGAAATCTGAAGAATTTAATAGAGTCATCCTAAAAAACGACAACAACCAGTCAATAGTCAACAAAATTATAGAGTTGGAGTGCATTTATGAATTTTCAAGTAGAAAAAGACGCCGGTATTATTCCGCAAATTCTGACCCAGATCCTGGATGGTTCCGTCAATGGTATTACCCTTTCCGATCCGGACCAGGACGATAATCCGATTGTCTATGCCAATAAGGCCTTTGAACTTATATCCGGTTATAGCAATGAAGAAACAGTGGGGCGTAATTGCCGGTTTCTTCAGGGGCAGGAAAGAGATCAGGTGGAATTACAGCTAATTCGTGATGCCATCAAAAATGCCAAACCGGTTGAAGTCACCCTGAAAAATTTTCGCAAAAACGGCGAGCTTTTTTATAACCGTCTGTCCATTACACCTCTTTTTGATAGTGAAGGTCAGCTGATTTACTTTCTGGGCGTTCAATACGACGTAACCGAGCAAATTCTGGCCCAGCAGGAAATTAAAACGTTAACCGATACGCTCCATACACTCAGTAGCAAGTAACACATGATGTCCAGCTTCCATAAACAG
>JBBQCU010000216.1:0-6413 GCA_038319065.1 Methylococcales bacterium | reverse complement strand
TATGAAGTAAAAATACCCTTGCCGGAAATACACAGTGATAATGGGCTGCTGGCGCGTTATACTGGGGTTGTGGTTCAAGGTGAAAGGTGAAATGCACAAGGTGCAAATCTTTCGGCCTTTTGCCTTGCCCCTTTCACCTTTCACCTTGAACCTTAAATCATGACTTTCACAACTGCCAGTCTTTGCGATACCCATTCAGAAGAGGATAATTTCCAGATTGCCGAGGCTTTATTTATGTCTTATGGCGCTAACCCGGCCTTTTCCGGTCAAATCACCACATTGAAAACGTTTGAGGATAACGTTTTGGTCAGAACAGTTCTGGAAGAAAAAGTGCAAAACAGGGTTTTAGTCATTGATGGCGGGGGTTCGCACCGGTGCGCTTTGGTTGATATTAACCTGGCAACAATTGCTGTTGATAATGGTTGGCAAGGTATTGTAATTTATGGCTGCATCAGGGATTCTGCAAAGATAGCCGGACTCCCGATCGGTATCCGCGCCCTGCATACACATCCGCTAAAAAGCCATAAAAAGGACCATGGCGACCGCGACCTTTTAGTCTCCTTCGCAGGCGTCAGTTTCAAAAAAGATCATTTTTTATATGCTGATATGGACGGAATTATCGTATCAGCAACGATGTTGAGTTAAAATAATCTCAAATTAACCTAGTAAAGAAGTCAAGATATGCAAATAGTACTCGCAAACCCTCGTGGATTCTGTGCCGGTGTAGACCGAGCCATCGAAATTGTTGACCAGGCTCTCGAAACCTTTGGTGCACCCATTTATGTCCGCCACGAAGTTGTTCATAACCGCACAGTTGTTGATGGACTTAAAGAAAAAGGGGCCATTTTTATTGAAGAATTAACTGACGTGCCGGTGGGTTCTTATCTCATTTTCAGTGCCCACGGCGTTTCCAAACAAGTACAAAAGGAGGCTAAGGAACGCGACTTGACGGTCTTTGATGCCACCTGCCCTCTGGTAACAAAAGTTCACATACAGGTTGCCAAACATGCAAAATCGGATCGGGAAGTGATTCTGATTGGTCATGCCGGACACCCGGAAGTTGAAGGCACGATGGGACAGTATGAAAAATGCACTGAAAATGGTGGTATCTATTTGGTGGAAACCCCGGAGGATGTAAAAAAATTAGTCGTCAATAATCCGGATAACCTGGCTTATGTGACACAAACAACGTTATCAATGACGGATACCAAGGTTATGGTGGATGCCTTGAGAGAACGCTTTACATCCATCCAGGAACAGAAAAAAGACGATATCTGTTATGCCACCCAGAACCGCCAGGATGCCGTGTATGAACTGGCAAAAGCCGCCGATACTATTCTTGTGGTGGGTTCAATCAACAGTTCCAATTCCAACCGTTTACGCGAAATTGCAGAACAACTTGGTAAAAAAGCCTATCTTATTGATACGGCAAGTGATATGCAACAAAGCTGGTTTGACGGCGTTGGCGTTGTCGGCGTGACTGCCGGCGCCTCTGCGCCGGAAGTGCTGGTGCAGGAAGTGATCAGTCAGTTAAAACAGTGGGGCGGCAAATCGACCATTGAGATTCAGGGCATAGAAGAAAAAGTCGTTTTTTCCCTGCCTAAAGGCTTAAAGAAGTAACCGAATTTGCGTGCAAGCTGAACTCGAAGCCATTCGCCTGGATAAATGGTTATGGACTGCGCGTTTTTTTAAAACGCGCAAACTCGCTGCCGAAGCTATCTCCGGCGGTAAAGTCCATGTTAACAATCAACGCGCAAAACCGGGAAAAGACATCAAGCCCGGAGCTTTGCTCTCCATAAGCAAAGATGGACTGCGTTGGGAAATCACCATTATCGCCCTTTCCTACCAACGACGGCCGGCTAAAGAAGCGGTTTTACTCTATGAAGAAACCGCTGAAAGTCTTGCAAAACGCCAGCAACAAATTATTCAACAGCGTGAACAACGGGAACTATTTGATTTCAACGGCCAGGACCATAAACCCAACAAAAAGGAAAGACGGTTGATACATCGTTTTAAAGAAGGATGACTAATTCTACTTTGTAGTTTGTAGGCAACTAATCAAGCCTCCCCCCTTTGAAAAAGGGGGAATAAGGGGGGATTTATATCCATACCCGCCAACTTAAAGAAAACGGCGTCATTCCGGCAGGGATTGCCGGAATCCAGAGGCCATGGACGGCAAGTCCTTTAAGCACATCCACGTGTTCTGGATGTCGGCAATCCCTGCCGACATGACGGCTTACCCGTCAATTGCGACATAGTCATGTCGGGTGCGCTGTGCGCACCATTGCCTAACTCGGCTATCGTTGTTGTTAAAAGGTGCGCACAGCGCACCCTACGCTCTGCCGTCAGAGCATATTATAATCCGGGTCGGTGCTCAGCCAACCGGCGCCATCTATGAAAATTTGCTGTTTATCTTTACCGCATAAACGGTAATAACGCACCTGATCTTCCGCCGGATCCATCCAATCGCCCAGCCGCCGTTGTAACTCCAGTAACTGGGCAGCTTCAAGATGGCACTCAAACACGCTACGTTGCACGCGGCTACCAAAGTTTTCCATTTCATTGGAGATCTTACGCAGTCTTTTGGCATCATGCACATCAAAACAAATCACATAAAACACCGTCATTGCAGAAAAAAATCCTCATCTTCAGGCGGCAAACCCTGGCCCTGAAAAAACACCGCCTCACTACACCAAACACATAACGGATACCAGCGCAAACTGTCGGCACTGTCTATTTCGTCCAGTAAACGTGCGCGTAAAACGCTTAGCTGGCGGTCACTCAAGTGGCATTCAAAGACGCTGTACTGCACGCGTTTGCCGTAATCTTTCAGGATGTTATAGACTCTCTGCCGAATGTCATCAGCGCTTATATCGTAGCTTATCAACCATAAGCGCGTCACCGCAGCACCATGGCTTGATAGTCTGTTTCAGGGCTGCGGATGACGGCGGATAAATGTTGCACCTGATATTCCATGCACCGCCGGTAATCAAGGTTTATACCGGTGCCGGGGTGAGAGATAGCCGAGTTGAGTTTTTCCTCCAGCGCTTTGATGAACACTTGCCGCGCATGGGGCTTAAGCAAACAGCCTGTCCCGGTGGTCTTGGGATAGTCAAAATCATCGGGCGTCAGGCGCTGGTTTAATACCAGTTTCCAGACGACGGCATCCACTACCAGCGCACGAAACTCCTCCACCATATCGGATGCCAGCGCCGGATGTCCTGGTCGTAGCGCATGTAAAAAGCCTACTTGCGGATTCAGGCCACGGCTGCGCAGCAGAGAGTAAATATTGTAAAACAACAGCGTGTAACCGTAAGACAACATCGCGTTAATGCCATCGGTGGGCGGCTGCCGGACGCGCCGGCTAAAACCCCAGGTACTGTCCACAGTTGCAGCCAGGGCATTAAAATAGACTTTGGCGGCGCTGCCTTCAAAACCGCGCAATTCATCTAGCGAGCCAGCACCGGTCAGATTGACCAGAGTATTTTTAAGCGTCGCCGCAGCCGAAGTTAAAACGCCGGTGTTATGCCGCCGCGCCAGCCGTTGTAACATCAATTTGCTGTTGGCTATTTTTCCATGCACCAGGGCGGTCGCCAGCTTCAGGCAAAAGGCCGAATCATTCGCGCGAAAAAATTGCTCGCGTTGAAGCAGTATGGGTTCGGTGTTAAAGGAGTCGATGACACCATAATAATGACCCTGACCAGACAGCAAATAAATCGGAATGCGTTCCTGCAGACAAAACTGCATGGCTTGGGTGGTGATTTGGGCATTGCCGAAGACCATGATCTGATCGACTTTTATGGCGGGGATTTCACGCACTATTTTTTGTTCTTGCCTGACAATCAGACGTTCGGATTCCTTGCCTAATACTTGTCCGTGTTGCAGCAAATACAGGGTTCGCAGCAGTGGCTCATGGTCAGCGGGCAGGTCTTCCTGGTCGGGACGGTCCAGGCTTTCAAGACTGTCCTCGCGGGCAGAAAAATCCCTGGCGCTCACGTTGGCTTCAAAAAAGGCCAACTCCATCAGGGTTTGCGGCTCTACCGGCGGGTAAGCGTTCAGTCCCCCTCTTTGGAAAAGAGGGGTTAGGGGAGATTTTGTTAAATAAATCCCCCTCGATCCCCCTTTTTCAAAGGGGGAAGTGAACGCTTGCGCCGGCGGTGTTACTGCCGACGCCGGCGCGATTTCTTCACCAGGGACGGGCAACGCGAGTAAATCCGGCTCGTCTGCTTCCGTTTTAAAAGCCAGCGAGCGGATAAACTGCACACCCAAAAAACGAAAGCCCTGATCAAAATGCACAATCTGCGTTTTTCGGTTGTTGAGTTTAAGCCGTAATTGGCGCAGCACATCAGTGGTAAGCTCCAGGGCCTGTTCAGCGCGGTTTTGGCTTTTGCAGAGAATCAAAAAATCATCGGCAAAACGGATCAGGCACAAGTTATTGTCCAGCAGCGCTTCATCAAGGTGATGCAAATACAAATTGGACAACAACGGCGCAATCGGTGAACCTTGAGCGACGCCCTTGTGCAGCACAAACTGCCGGTCGCTATCGATGACAGTTGCGCGCAGCCACAGCTGAATCAACCGTAACAGGCCGGCATCGGTGATTAACTTACCGACTTCCATCATCAGCAGCGTGTGATCAATGCTATCAAAAAAACACTGAATGTCGGCATCCACCACCCAATGATAACCCTGGCGTTGCAGACATTGAATACGCTCCAGGGCTTGCTCAACACTGCGCCCCTTGCGGTAGGCAAAGCTGCAATCTTCAAATTCGGCTTCAAATAAAGGCTCAATAACGCGTGTTACCGCCGTTTGCAACACCCGGTCACGCACCGTTGGAATGGACAGCAGGCGCATGCCCCCGCTCGGCTTTTCCAGTTCTACACGCAACAGCGGCAGGGGTTTATAGGTTTCATAGCTGACTTCATTACGCAAGGTCTCCAGGTTTTTATGCAAGTGTTCGGCGAACGCCTCCAGCGTTTGCTGATCCACACCGGCACAACCCTGGTTTTCATACACCTTGCTCCAGGCTTGATGTAAGTTGAAATCGGTCAAGACATCGGACAATTGCGCTTTTTGCATGGGAGTGTTCCCTGGACTGGAATGGCTTGTTGCTACTTGACACGATTACCAATGAAGACCGGCTGGATCATTAGAAGCTATTTGCCAGCCGGTTTGAGGTAATGGGTTAGGCGGCCTGTTTTTCAGATTGCGTGAAATAAACGGCCAATTGCGGATATTTAGCCATAAATTCGTCTTTTGAAAGCGGGATGGCGTTATAGCTATAAAGCTCGTTTAATGGAAATGTCCTGAACCTTCCATCTAAAGCAATCGCCCCAAGCTCACCTTTACCGCTGTCATTCACATACACAACCGGCAGCTTTAATTCGTATTCAAAAAAATCAACATCAGCCCCTGCCAAGTCGCCGGTCTCAAGTTTAATATAGTCAGGTTTAAATTCATTCATAAACTAGCCTCTCTAAAAATGTCGCGCATTTTTTTATTAATATCTGTTATTGCCTTGCGCTGTTCTTGGGTAAGCGGTTTGGTACCGCGTAGTATTTTTTGCTTTTCTTCATAAAGGCCATGCATTTTTTCTTTTGCTGCTTGCATGGACTTAGTATGTATCTGGAGTTCTGCGATAAATCCATTTAAATTTACATAAATCCTTGCGTCAAAATAACCATCACTTGAATGCTGCTTTCCAGTATATTTATTGACCGCCCTTACAACATCAAATTCGGTCATGGCGTCATCAAAAACGGTTGTCACTATATCGTTTTTGGTTACGATAATGGAAGCACGCAATATATCATCAACCCTGTTTATATCTCCATCATAAAGGATAATCGCTTTTTCTTGCGCCCTGTCTTTGTTTTTAAGTGGAGTTATCACAGATAACGAATCGTGTTTATTGGCTAATTGTTCAATTGCGGAGTCAAAATCCGGTTTTTCACGTCTCGCTTTGCTGTAAATATCATCACTGTTCATGGCGGCTGATTGTACATCAAATTCCCCCAGCCGCTTCAAACGATAAAGGCTATTCTTACCGGCATTGATTATCCATCCAGCTTTGCTTGTTTGCGGATCGCCTATAAGCGGTCGGCGCTACCCATCACTTGACGAGCATCATTTTCCACAAGGCCGTTTTCATCCCGTTATCAAAGTCCGGGGGGGCCTACAATAACTTCCAGTTTTATCTTGCATATTTACTAAGTTTTCATCCCGTTATCAAAGTCCGGGGGGGCCTACACTGTACGATAAATTTATTGCTGCATGTTTTAAACGTTTTCATCCCGTTATCAAAGTCCGGGGGGGCCTACGAAGCCTCCGGTGCAGTTAAATGGGCTTATTATGTTTTCATCCCGTTATCAAAGTCCGGGGGGGCCTACACTGTACGATAAATTTATTGC
>JBBQCU010000215.1:0-6445 GCA_038319065.1 Methylococcales bacterium | reverse complement strand
TTTGCTCGGAATAATGACTCCGGGTTCAAGTTTGGATGCTCCTGTATGAGAATGCAGCAGGCTACGGCCATATCGACAGGAAGAAGCACACCCAGAAAACGCATATACAATAAGCGCCATTGTACAAGAGCCAACTGATCGTCTCTGAGGGAGGTTTTCGAGCTGATTTCGCCTATCGCAGTATATTCTTCCCTTATCAGAAAATTGGCTGTAAATGCAGGATGATGGCGGAGTTTATTTGAGGATAGGCAGTTGTCCTCGTCCCCGGTTTCCAGCAGATGGTTCATTATACGCAAGGCCCATGCGTCGCTATTGGGTATACGTGGGCTTGTAACTCGTTGATACGTTGGTAAAGCGTTATGTGCCTTGGTGTGCCAGTGACTTTGACACAATCTATCTCGCAGTGCCTTATCCGAAACTCGGCGCATAAGGTTTCTCCCGCAGCGAAAATCCTTCACGAGCCTCAGCAGGTGATCGTCGGCCACCTGTGTCAACAATCTGTTGCGTTGACGAAGTGTACTTTCGACATCGTCGAGGTATTCAATGTCATTCCGCCAAAAGACGGGGCCCGCAATAGTTTTGTTGATCGGTTTTTCTGTAGGTTGCGCCGGCTGGATTCCTATCAAGTCAGGTCTCATGGGTGATCCCGTATGGACTATCTCATCCGGAAATTGATTGCTAGGTAAAACGACACCAAGCGGCAACAGACCCTCTTCCATCAGTCCTCTCAACCATGGATTAACTCTATAATGCCAATTTAAAACCCTCAACTCCACCGACGCAGTAGAGCCAGCATGGCTCAAATACCAGGCATACCAGTCAAGTATCAAATATTGCCAAGAGTTGAACGAATCTGGCAATGACGTACCACCTCGCTGCTGCATGTAAAGCCCAAAGCGAGAAACAACCATCCCTAGACATCCTTTTTGAGTTTTGTAACCCTTCCCTTTTAACTGTTTGTCTGTCGCCTGTATCAGCCGCTTAATGTCGTCAAAAGGAAGAGCGCTCAATGAACTGATGTCCATTCTATGCACAGCCTTCTGACTTGGGTTATCCAACAAAATCGTGAGTTTTCCTGGTTGGTATTCGATGTCCACGTTGCGTTGCTATGTGGGTTGGTGCTTGAATGCACGTAAATTCAAATTGTTCATAATGATTTGTTCAAAAGAGTAGAGAGGATGGCTTGTAAGTATCAGTAATTAAGAGATATTATGATAGCTTAGCTTATTATGAACAAGTTTGTACTTCGACAAAACAAATCGATGCTCCTGAATCTAATCAAAACTTCGGTCAAAGATCCAGGCAATCCTTAGCGGAAATGGTCTTCGGTAAATTGGTGTCAGTGAATAAGGAAACTACTGATAAGTATGGACGTTCTGTTGGAACGGTTTTTATCGGTGTCCTTGATGTCAACAAAAACCAGGTTGCACGAGGTATGGCCTGGGTTTACCGGAAATATGCACACGACACTTCGCTGTTTCAGATCGAAGAAACCGCGAAACAGTCGAAGGTGGGTCTATGGGCCGACCCTAAGCCATCGCCACCGTGGGAGTATAGGCATCCATCAGCAACGGTGGTGGCCTCTAAAGGCTCATGCGGAACCAAGCGTTATTGTAAACAGATGTCGTCCTGCGAAGAAGCCCGGCAATATCTCGGATGTGGCGTGTCTTCGTTGGACAAGGATGGTGATGGAACACCTTGTGAAAGTCTTTGCGTAAACTGAATTAGCTTGTAATAACGGAATGCAGATTCTTAACAAGAAAACAGACCAGATACCAGACGACGCCATCTATATTGGTCGTGTGTAATCCTTCCCCATGACATGGGGAGATTATCGAATCGGGGAGTCGCTATTTTTGCGAAAGATTTTTCCGGGCATCCTGCTGGGAAAAATCAGCAAAAATGTACGCGACCGCTTATGCCTTCGGCGGCCCCGATTCGTCCTCGTCGCCTCGTCTCGACCCAACAAGGGGTCGAAACATAGGCTCCAAATGACTTGACGCCGTGTCGTAAGGCCTGCATTTTCACTACGCTAAAGCTTCGTGAAAACACATGCACTACGGCTATCGGGGACTAAAAATCTTCACTTCGCTATCGCTCCGTTTCCACGATTTTCAGCGAGGGATTGGCTTGAGCGTATACGGCCAATGCTGCGACAAAGATCACTAAGTTATGCCGGTATTGGCGCAAGGAAAACATCGCACGAAGTAATGACCATCATGACCAAACTCGCAACGCGGCTAGATGAATTTGGTTTCCTATTAGAGTACTATTGATCAAACCTGCCAACCAGAATTTTTTAAAACAGCCACTTCTTACTGTTCTAAAGCGGTCATTGGCAAATATGCATGCTGATTGACAGGAGTCGGCCACTATGTATAGTGCTCAACTATGTAAAGAAACGAGTTAATTCCCTTTGGACCCCTCGTGTTGCCAGCGATTACAGGTAAAGCGCTATACATAGTTTTAATACTTGAATACGCTGTGTCAAATTCATTACCTGCCGGATGATGACTTTAATCGGTGAGATACATGGCGATATGCAAGCATGTGAAACATAAAAACATCAACGTAAGGCGTCAAATCGTTCTCAAGAAGTTATATTGATGTGGCTGGCAGGCAGAGTTCATTATAATCTCCTGAATTGAGTCAATTTTCACATCAAAACATCAACAAAACTATGTAAAGCTTAGTGACTGAGGATTAGTTGAAATATCAATGAAATCAGTCATTACCACCGGTAGAAATCTGCGGCTATTCATAGTTAGGTTCTATACATAGTGGCCGACTGCTGCTGATCAGCAATTCCAGAATTTGACAATAAGCAACAAGATGAAGATTACCGTACCAATTAAAAATAGACTTGCATAGGGTGCGGTTGCGTGCAGAAGGAAAACTTGCGTGAGTATAAAAACAACGGATATAAGCGTCATGGCAATGAACCACGCATCTATCTTGGAGGGGGTACTCATCACACCAAACCAGTTAGCTCAACGACACCCATTCGTGGCAGTCTCCTAAGTCTATAGAGTCTCAAGCAGCCTCAACCCACAGTGAGGTGAGCATGTTTTTCGCCTTGATTGCCTCTGGAATAAAGCCCCCAGCAGTTAGTAATATACCGAAGACAAAAATTCCCAAGGGAATAAAAAATTCCTTTTGTGCGGTTGCTAATGCACTCAGCCCTACGAAAAATAACCAGATTGTTATAAATACCGCAACGAATGGGTACAGTTGCATCGATACATCAATATACGACCCAGAATTTTCTGCCGCAATCTTACCTCGAATCCGTGGAAGAAACGAATTGCAGAATTGCGGTATCGAATATTTCGGCAGATACAGAATGAATTATCGTTGATAATCCCCAATAATAATTCGTTGGGTGGGCTTGAGAAGTTGAGGACTGTAGTATTGATTCAATGAACCAAGCGGCTTGCGAGTAACGGACTGGAGTTTCTCGGCCGCTGCATAAGGCGGGAGTGGGCTATGAAGCTGGATTCGATATAGCGGCATATACTTTTCTAAACCTAAAGCAAAGTAAACGGCATCGGTTGACTAATAATCAAGGTCACAAATTCTTGGCGGCCTTGACCTCTGTCGGTGAGGTTTTTCAATCCTTAAGAGTATTTTTTGACTATCTTGCTCAAATTTTTCATTGAGACAGCAACTACTTTGATAATTTCCGCTCCCGAGATTTTATATGTGGATCAATAGACTGCTTTCGATCCTGATTCACAAGGGAATTCGATAAAGCACTTTGTCTTGGGCATCTGTTGCTCCTTCAATGATAACGCGCCCATCCGCCTCGACCACATAAAGGCATTGAGCAGTGAAATCCAGCCAGCGCAGGTCAAGACGACCCGACAGCGCACGGCGTTTCTGCGCCACAAGTTCCCGGAGAGATCTGCGTTGACTAGGTGATAATTCATACTCTCCTCGGCGGTCCAAGCCATTGCCACGAGGAATAAAAGGCAGGATACTCAGACGCCGCACTCTGTTGTTCAAGCAAAATTCCGAAACCCACTCCACAACTTCCGCCGCACCGGCAACCACAGTGGTCTGTACCGAAGTCCGAATGCCTGCCGCAATAAGTCGCCCGATAGTACCCTTGGTTTGATCAAAAGCCCTTAGTCCGACCATCGTATCGTGATGCGCTCTATTCCCGTGTAGGCTAACTTTTACCTGTGTATCGGTAGTTCGGAGTATAGGTAGCAGTGGCTCCGGTAATTTTATGCCGTTGGTGGTCAGCTTTGCTTTTTTACCTTGGGCATGCACATGTAGCAGCAACCGTTCGAGGCCGGGATGTATGGTAGGCTCCCCCCACAAAAATGGATAGTATTAACACCGTGCGAGAAAAGCCAATCAATACGGAGCAGGAGCGTTTCCACATCTGGATGAGCGCCATCCGGTGGCGCAAGGCAAAATCCGCAATGTGCATTGCAATAACGGGTAACCCTAAAGCAAATTGACAGGGGAAGATCGTAAGGTTCGCCTAGTCCTCTGCGACCTTTACTTGTAAAAGGTTTTTCAGATTTCCAGTACATGTTCAACGTCGGCATTCCGTAAGCATGTTGCAAAACAAAGCTCCCTGTTCAATGGCGTCATCCAGAGCAACATGTGAATGGGTATGTTCGTCAAACCAGCGTTTCGGCATTTGCCGCTTGGTGCTACGACGATAATCCTTACCCAGCATCACCATCGCCATAGTCTTGATGTCAAGCGCCGAAAAACTGAAGGGGCTTCGTCCTACGAAGCGTATCAAGTACCAGTACATGAACATAAAATCGAAAGCAGCAGGATATCCCACGAATACCGGCATACCTGGGAGTGCTTCTAGCCAGCTTACATATTCGGCCATTACTACTTCGGGAAGACGCTGATTGCTGCGGCACGCCGCCCATGCCTCCGGATGCCGACTCCACCATGCCAGCGTATCGGGATGACCTACTGTGTCTGGCAGAAGCGCCAGATTTGCCGAAAACGTTGCAATAAGGGACTTGTCGGCCTGGTAGGCAGCAGACCCAAAGCTCAGCATTGAAAACGGGCCAGGAATGGGGCCGTCAACCTCAACATCAGTGCTCACATAAATTTCTACCATGACACAAAGCCCGAGGAAGCCGCAAGATGATCGTGAATCCATTTGGTCACTGCGCCAGGTCCGCGCTTGACCAGAGCCGTGTTCCAGTCCTTACAAAGTCTCGGAGGTGGCAGTCTGCGTACACGAGATTCTGACAAACGCTGAGTGTAATGCATAACTTCGACCTCTCCGGGCCGACCATTGTCAAAGGCTAGCCATACCAAGCGCCCCGCCAATACTTCAGGGAACCACGGCGCCCAACGGCCGACCGTTGCAACTGAGGACCAACCACAGGAAGCTAAGGACAAGGCATCGAACACACCTTCTACCAGTATCAGCGGCTCAGTCTGCCAACCCTTCAACACACTGGCGACTCCTCCTCCCGGTCCGACGGTGAACATCTTGTTTTTTCCCCGTCCTGCATCAAGATAACGTCCATGTAAAGAAGTCAAATTCCCGAACTGATTACGCATGGGAAATACAACGGCAGGGCGACCGCCGAAATCAGCATCAAAGAGGACTCCGACGGCATCAGCAACTTCAACTTGGATTCCCCGCCGTTCGACATACTCCTGACCAGAAGTGCCCATCAAAGGTATTGCCTTAGCCAAACACTGTTCCGGACTTTCGCCTGTATTCGGCATTACAATAGGGTCTTTGAAACGTAGCGTTTTCATTTACCTTGTTTGTTTGAAAGGGTGGTAGTGTGCTAAAGCTACAACAACTTAATAGGCTCAAATCATACCTAAATAGCTGGCAGAGGTATATTATTAAAATAGGGTGCTTAAGCTTAAGCTTAAGCATAAACCCGCCCCAAACCCAAGTGGTTGGAGGCGAGTAATCGGTTCCTATCGAGCGAGTATCAAGCCTGTAGTGCGCCCAAAGCCTCAGCTAATTCAGCCAGAAAGGTCCGCTCGTGCTCGCTGACCCGCTCGCCACCGAAGCCCAGGAATCCTCCTTCCTTTGCCGCATTGGCGACCTTAGCGCCGAGCTTGATCAGAAAATCCGTGTATGCAGCGATATCTTCGGGCGATCCCTTTTGCTGCAAAAGATCGAGGGAGGCTCTTGATTTGTCTATTGCCTCCTTGCGTAAGGCCGCTTGGATACCAGAAAAATCGCTGTTGGCTTTTGCCCGGCTTTTAATCGATTCAATCGATGCCTTTATCTCTTCCTTTTCACAAACCTCCCTTAATAACTGATTGCTGCCTTTCAAGGCTTCAAAAATAGTTCCGGAGGGTGCGATTGCCTCCGCGATGCTTCCAAAAATCCCGCTGGCACCGGCAGCGGCGACTGCAAGAACGACAAGATGAGGAGTGTCTCGCAGAACTTCCCATTCAGTAGAAGAAAAATCAGTTTTTGTTGCCATAT
>JBBQCU010000214.1:0-6514 GCA_038319065.1 Methylococcales bacterium | reverse complement strand
CTTTTTCAATCATTAGCTGATAAGCCTGGGGATCGGGGGGGTGACCAACCAGCGCGCCAAGACCAGCAGAGCCAACAATGCATTCACCTTTATCACAGGCAGCGAGCGCATGTTTTAATAATCCCTCCGCCATTGGGCTTCTACATATATTACCGACACAAACAACAAGGATATTTTTAAACAACTTCTAAATCTTACTGTCAAAAATATCAATTATAGCAAGATAATCAAGATTAGCTATAGTTTGCCAAGTCTTAATGCCTAACCTTATAAAAACGCTTATTTCAATTATGATGCTTATGATTAGGAAAAACCCTGCACACACTAACTCAATACTTCAAGCCAACAACGCCAATAACTCTTCAGTTTTCGCCTGCATTAAAGCTTCATCTCCCCGTGATTCTACATTTAATCGCACTAGGGGTTCGGTATTGGAACAACGCAAATTAAACCGCCAGTTACCAAATTCCATGCTCAATCCATCTGTATAATCAATGTGCTGCGCATCTTTCTGGTAATGTTTTTTGACTAGTTCAATGACCGCTTCCGGCTGGGCTATAGTCCGATTAATTTCGCCACTTGCGGGAAAACGCAGCATCCGTTCATCAACCAATTGCGATAGCTTTTTACCGCTTTTACTCATCAATTCAATCACCAGTAACCAGGGAATCATGCCGCTATCACAATAGGAAAAATCTCTAAAATAATGATGAGCGCTCATCTCGCCCCCATATACAGCATCCTCCAGGCGCATTCTTTCTTTGATAAAGGCATGGCCGGTCTTGCTTTGTACGGCTATTCCCGACAAGCTATTGACTATATCGATGGTGTTCCAGGTGAGGCGGGGATCATGGACAATTTTTGCACCCGGATTTTGTTTAAGGAAGGCTTCAGCAAGAAG
Organism: Methylococcales bacterium; assembly: GCA_038319065.1. Taxonomy (GTDB): domain Bacteria; phylum Pseudomonadota; class Gammaproteobacteria; order Methylococcales; family Methylomonadaceae; genus Methylobacter_C. The sequence goes on along the minus strand of JBBQCU010000214.1, from coordinate 5,613 downwards.
ACCGACTATGTAGTAACCTTCTATAAAACGAGCTGTTTCGTCAAATAAAAAACAACGATCAAAATCTCCATCCCAGGCAATCCCCAGATCTGCACCATGCTCCTTTATAGCTGAGTTTGTGCTATCACGGTTTTCCGGTAACAACGGGTTAGGGATGCCATTTGGAAAATGGCCATCCGGCTCATGGTGTATCTTGATAAACTCCAGTGGTTGAGACATTACTTCTTGTAAAGCCGGCTCCAGCCAATCAATTACATGCCCAGCAGCACCGTTGCCTGCGTTAACTACTATTTTCAGGGGTTTCAATGCCAGGGGGTCAATATAACCCAGCAGATGCTGGGTATAATCGGCACCGATTGAAATAGCTTTAACAATGCCGCGATGTGCTAGAGGCGCAGGGAAGTTGTTGGCTTCGGCCAACAGTTTAATATCGTTTAGGCCTGTATCACCACTGACCGGTTTGCTTTGTTCACGCACCAGTTTCATGCCATTATAATCTTTTGGATTATGGCTAGCGGTTACCATAATGCCACCGTCCATGGGCTTTCCGGCATCCTGATAGGCAAAGGTTGCATAATAAACTTCTTCAGTGCCGCACAAGCCAATGTCATAGACATCAACACCGGCATCTTGCAAACCATGTATTAAGGCAGCGGCCATTTCGTCGCTGGAAAGACGGATATCTCGTCCTACAATCACTCTATCCGGCTGAATTGTCTCAGCGTAGGCACGGCCTATACGATAGGCTATATCCGTATTTAGTTCATCGGGTATGCGTCCGCGTATATCGTAGGCTTTAAAACAGCTTAATAATTTAGTCATGAGGTTTTATAAAGTTGATAGTTCTATTTAGAATAAGGCGTGGTAATTTTATAACCTTAGCTCTTTGAGTTGTCATTTTATCCGCCTTTTCGGTTGTATCTGCAGTTACACAGCTTATCATGTGCTTGTTGATAGGCCTTGAATATGAATAAAACTGCGACAAAATGCCCATATTATTTCATTCCCACTCCTAAAATTCATTATTCTAGCAAATCCGGCTTAAATTATAGACGGATGAGGTCATAATCTGTATTTTTTAGATTTAATAATGAACGATCATTCTGCGCAATCCGGGTATATTTATACCTGGAGATCAGCGAAGGATTTTACTATTTTTAAGGAAATTAATTTTTTGCTGAAAAATAAATTTACTGATTTATTTCAAAATTTTATTCAGGTATGATAGTAGCTATTACTATGTGCTGAATGGCTACGTTATTTTTTTAACTAAGGGGAATAAATATGAAACGCGTAAATGCTTTGGTTGCAGTAGCGCTTGCTCTTGGATGCGGTTCTGTGCAAGCGGGATTAGTTAACCCGGGGTTTGAGGAGCCCGGTGGATTCAGCGGTGGTAGCATAGACGGCTGGACTGCTAATACTACCGGAGGAGGGTTTGATGTGGTCCAGTCACATACCAGCTTCGCTAACCCACCTGACGGCGGTCCAAACCCTGCTCCTACCCCTCCCTACCCGGCCAACTACCCTTATGAATATACCCCACCGCAAGGTGATTGGTTCTTGATGATAGGGTCAGGAGATTCTGCTTTTATCGATCCCACTGATCCAACAGCCGTTTGGCAAACGGTCTCGCAGATGGTAGATCTTACGGCAGGGGAGATGCTTTCTGGTTATGCGGCATTTGACAGGGATGATACCGGACTGTATCTTGATGCCGCCAAAGTCAGTATCCTTAATGCCGCAGATAAAGAAATTGCTACACCGTTTTATATGGATGGAGGATCCCCACTTCTCAATCCATTCCTCCCTACTATGAGTGATTACGGCAACGGGCCGTGGACCCTATGGTCATGGACAGCCCCGGCGACTGGCACATATACGCTCGTATATGCTGTAGCCAATACCGTTGACAATAATCTAAATTCATATGGTTATTTTGATACAGTGCCTGCTGCTGTTCCCGAACCCATTTCATTGGCCCTATTTGCCATCGGTTTGGCCGGTTTGGGCACCATGCAACGCCGCAAACCTGTTACGCTATCCCGATTTTCCTAGCATTTATTTTTAAAAATTAATGTAATTCATGCAATACTCCTTTGAAGGTTTTTCTGAAAAGGAGTTTTTTGCATTTAGCCATACCTGCGCAAAGGGTTTTTCTATTACACTGACCCTAAAAGCTTAATCCCAACTGTCTTCATTGGCATCTAACGTATCACCATCATCATTTCTATCCCATCCGCGTACACCAGTTCCCGATATTTGCATGAAACCATCGCCCGCCTGGCTGTTTATTGGGGTCGCTTGTAACGTATAGGCATTGGAAGCAGCCGCACTAATAGTTAAATTGTAATAAGGGGTTCCCCCATCTACAGGAGCGCCTAAATAACTATTGTTTACTGTAAAATAGCGTTCCATCGCATTAGCAAAGCCCAGTAACGCCCCCTGTGCATCGGCTCGGCGAGATTTCCTTACGCTATCCTGATAACTGGGATAGGCAATACCGGCAAGAATGCCAACTATTGCCACGGTAATCATAAGTTCAATCAACGTAAAGCCTTTTGTGTTTAACATTGCATTACCTTTTTTATCATCTAATTTGCAACCAGGATTGCCGTCCGCCGCCAAGCTTTGAGATGGTGTGTACATCCAGTTTACCCGAAGATTCACTGTCCATCAGTTTTAATGTATTACCGTCAGTACTGACTACTGTAGTGCTTTTACTCATGCCGTCGTCAAGTTTTACACCGGATACTGAAAACGTTTTATCCACACCCAATACGTTAATGGTGGCCTTGTCATCATCACCAAAACCTCCACCTGTCAAATCGAAAGTGTTTCCGTCAAGACTTTTTCCCGTTAATGCATCCAGCAGCATGAGCCAGCTGGTCCCTCCAAAATTACACTCGCCCCGCGAGGGTAATATGGTTGAAAAAATTATTCTTCTGTCAGTTATGATGGGCTGGCTGATCACCTTTTCCGCTGTAAAATAACCGCTACCCTTATATAGCTCCATATACCAGCCTTTAAAAGCTGAATAATCGACCTCATTCCTGGAAGTGACCCTGACATTAAAGCCGGCATTCTGAATACCCTCATAATCAATGGATTGTTTTACAAGCTTTGATTTACCACTAATTGGAACGTTATTACAACTTGCCGCGCCACCCGCGTAGTTAACGCACTCATCCCAAATACCATAAAATGTTTCAACTGGACCAGTCTGCTGACCTACAGTCTGATCCGTATTTAAGAAATATTTGCCTGTTCCAAAGTAAATCATGATGCCCCCCTTAGGATGTCTGCCGAATTCAGGCTTGGCTGTTATCGGCTGGGGAGCAATGGCGGACACCAGTGTTTGGTTGGGATCAGCCGGATTAGGCACAGTAAACTGGGTAGATTTTGCAGTAAACAATGGCGCAGGCTGACCATTTGATGTAAACGCTACCTTCCACTTGGCAGGCATGCTGTCGCTGACATCAAATTTCCACATATTACCCAGATAATCACCCGCATAAATTGCATCAACAATACGGTCGCCATTGACGTCAACCGGAAGCGTTGGCCCAAGACCATTAATTGTCGTTAAGAGAGAGGCATCGCCAACGCCAGTAGCGATTGATCTGATTAGCTTCCCGGTTTTAATATCAACAATGTATAAAACCGCAGTCTGCATAACGCTGTTATAACCATTACCGAAAACAGCGGCAAAATTTCCATCAGCCATTCGAACTATAGAAGCTTGGCCCATGGTTAGCCCAAGATAATTGGTAAAGCCAAATTGATTTTGAGGGTTAGTAATGTCTCTGGCATCAGTAATATTATCAGTCAAATCTGTCGCATTTGGTGCAACTTTATCGTTAATCTCCCATAAAACCCGGCTCGCCAAAAATATTGGTTCTGCCGCATTATAATTGTTAGGGTCCAGGAAGGTCAGATCAAGTGCAAATATGCCTTTTCCTCCAACACCCATCGTGTCTACGAGCGCTTTACGCCATTCCTTATTGCCATTTCCATCAACATCAAAATAGGCATCCGCAGAGTTAGGTGAACCATCGACAAAGTATTTGTGATTGCCCTGGACAATATAAGTGGGTAACGTAAGAGCCGGAAGTTTACTGATTATTCCACTCGGTACGTAAGCCAATAATTCCTTACCGCTGTTGGGTTGGTCCATTGATGCATCAAAAACATGTAACATGCCATCGTTTGCACCCACTGCCAGCATCGGCGGCCTTTTTCGATAGGCAGGGCTGGTGATATAGTTTAAATAGTCATGACCCTCGTTTAAAGGAAGACTATCGTTACCTTCGCTGTTGGTATTAATAAACTTGGGATTAGAGTTGATAATATCGCCCAATAACCGAGTAGGGCCTACTCTTTTTCTAAGTAGTCCATTGGGTTTTTCATTGGACTGATCGCCTTTGATATAATCAAGTTGATCTTTTGTTATTAATAGTTTCTGGGCATCACTAAGATTTTCATAGACAAAATCAATGCCTGTTTTAGTAAAGTCATTAAAGCTAAATATGGATCTCCCTAAAAAACCTTGAGTAGTCACTTTTTCGCTGGCATCCCAGGACGGCACTGCGGCAAGGGAACCATTAGATAAATCAATTTTGAAGGCTAACAATTGACCATTCCACCTGGCGGGGGTAAATTTTGCCTGATAGAGTGCCGACGAAGTATCCAAACGCGTCGAATTTGCAGCGACGGAGGCTGACGATGTCGATTTTGACGATACATTACTCAAAATTTCATCAAGGGAATTTTCCAATTGGGCGGGGTTAGTCGCTTTAAAAAATGCATCGGGTATTCCATTTTCATCCTCATCCCAGGATTGTAAAGCTGGTTTCTCTTCTTGATTCGTATCAACTGTATCAAAACCGCCATATTTAGCAACATACCATAGCGGATTTTTCAATAGTTCGGCACTTGTATCCCCTTTACTAAACTCCTTGGCTGTGGCAACGATTACACCATGAGGTTGTAGTTCGACATTAGGGTTTACAACATTACAATTATTCACTCCAGGGCACAGAACAGGCAATTCTATGCCGTCCTTAGTACTACCGGTAATGGTATAACCAAAACGCATAGCCGCATCGGACTTCGCTTGAATCACCGATGTAGTGATTTTAATTGAGTCAGCTGAAACGTTGTCCTCACATGCCGAACCTACACAGAACTCCAACCGTTCCATGCCGTCCATGTCGTAATTGCTGCCCCATGTGGAATCTTCCCAATTGACCAAAAAGCTGCCCGAAACCAATTTTTTATTGTCGTAAGTAAGTTTTTCGACAATCAAGTCGGTCATACTACAGGGTATCCAGTCTTTATTAACGCTGGCTGAAACGGCCAAACAGGCTGGCAAAATGGCAATTGTTCCAGTACCAACTGGAATTTCGTATCGAGGCAGGGTTTCTCCCAGTGCAACGCTATAGGTGGTAACCGACTGAACACCCGGATAATTCGTTTCATCAGGACGCATGTCATGGGTTCTCGCATAATAGGCCAATCCGGCAATATGATAGCCACCTTCCTGACTAGGCATCTCGGGACAAATGCCTTTTGCTAAGGACAGGTCGGATAATGTTTTTTCTGTACATTGTTTAT
>JBBQCU010000213.1:0-6576 GCA_038319065.1 Methylococcales bacterium | reverse complement strand
GGAATTGATGGGAAACAAACCTGAAATCGGCATTATATAAGCAAATGATAATGCACTTATTGCGCTATTGCTATCCGAGCGCCCTTTTCGTAGACTTAAGCTAATTTATTTTAAACGGAGCCATAAAACATGTCATCTTTGACTACCTCAAAAGCGTGGACTGCATTACAAAGCCATTACTTAAAAACCAAAAATGATTCACTACGCGATGCTTTTAAAAGAGACAATAACCGGTTCAATAAGTTCTCAGTCCATTTTAATGACATTCTTTTTGATTACTCCAAAAACAGAATATCCGATCAAACCCTCCCTTTATTAATTGACCTTGCCAATCATGCCGGGCTAAATGAAAAAATTAATGCCATGTTTACGGGTGAAAAAATTAACACCACCGAACATCGAGCGGTCCTGCACACTGCGTTACGCAATAGAAGTAATCAACCGGTTTATGTTGACGGACAGGATGTCATGCCCGAAGTTAACCGGGTTTTGAGCAAAATGCGAGCTTTTTGCGCATCTGTACGCTCAGGGGAATGGAAAGGTTATACCGGAAAAGCCATCACAGATATTGTCAACATTGGCATTGGCGGCTCTGGCTTGGGACCAAGAATGGTTTCAACTGCGCTAACACCTTATAGCTCAGACATATTAAAAGTGCATTATGTCTCCAATATTGATCAGACGAATATCGTTGAAGTACTAAAGCCATTATCGGCCGAAACCACTTTGTTTATTGTTGCTTCTAAAGCATTTTCCACTCAAGAGACAATGATGAATGCAAAATCCGCAAAAAACTGGTTTCTTGATAAGGCCAAAGACCCACAGACCATTACCAAACATTTTGTAGCTATTTCAACGCATGCGGAAAATGTTACAAAATTCGGTATAGATACCAATAACATGTTCGAATTTTGGGACTGGGTAGGTGGACGTTATTCCCTATGGTCGGCAGTAGGCCTATCCATTGCTTTATACATAGGCATGGACAATTTTGAGGAACTCTTGCAAGGTGCGCATGAAGCGGATTTACACTTTCGCAATACGTCTTATGAACAAAACATACCGGTTATCATGGGCTTACTCGGCATTTGGTATAATAATTTTTTTAATGCCGAATCTCATGCCTTATTGCCTTACGACCAATCCATGTCTTACTTCGCCGATTACTTCCAGCAAGGCGATATGGAAAGCAATGGCAAAAGCATTACCATGAAAGGCGAAAAAGTGGATTACAGCACCGGGCCAATTATTTGGGGACAACCGGGCACTAATGGGCAACATGCATTTTTCCAACTGATTCATCAGGGTACCAAGCTCATACCCTGCGATTTTTTAGCCCCTGCAAACAGTCATTACAAGCTGCCTGAACATCATGATATTTTGATTTCAAATTTTCTCGCACAGCCGGAAGCGTTAATGAACGGCATAACGGCTGAAGAAGTCAAAAAGAAACTCAACCCTGCCGACCAAGCCGATCCCGTCCTGGTCGCCTCCAAAGTATTTGAAGGCAATAAACCCTCAAGTTCTTTCCTGTTTAAAAAATTGACACCCAAAACCCTGGGCACATTATTGGCATTCTACGAACATAAAACGTTTGTTCAAGGCGCCATCTGGAACATAAACTCATTCGACCAAATGGGCGTGGAATTAGGAAAAGTCCTGGCCCGGGTAATTTTGCCCGAACTTAAAAACGATGAAATCATCACTAGCCATGATTGTTCAACTAATGCCCTGATTAACACCTATAAACAATTACGAGAATCTTGATTCGATAATTGGTGTTATGCAGATTCGATGGAAAATCCAGTACAAGAGCATTTAACCCGCGAAAATTACGGAAATATACTTGAAAATGATAATTGCCCAATTAATGGGACTTCCAGATATTAATGCAATCTAAGTTTATTTCGTGTTTTTCGTGGATAGTGTTTAGCACCAAAATTGTCAGCGCCTGGCTCGAAAAAAATCTCTTAACAGTTCCGAACATTCTATTTCCAAAATCCCCCCGGCCCAGATGATTCGATGATTCAAGAAACTTGCATCGCTAAGACTCAAAGCATTACAAACAGCCCCCCGCTTGGGATCAAATGCACCAAAAACCAAACGCTTGATCCGGGCATGACTGATGGCTCCCATGCACATCACGCATGGCTCTAAAGTCACGTATATCGTAGCGTCACACAGCCTATAATTTTCCAAAGCCAGACCCGCTTTCCTTAGCGCCACCATCTCGGCATGCGCAGTCGGATCATGCGTTGCAATGGAGCTATTCCAGCCTTCAGCAATACATTGATCATCTTTAACAACTATCGCACCAATGGGAACTTCACCCTCTTGCTCAGCTCTTTGCGCCAACCTGAAAGCATAACGCATCCATGCTTCATCCGTGGCTGGATTTATTCCCATTCAATAGTTGCAGGCGGCTTACCCGATATGTCATAAGCCACACGGGAGATACCCGGAACTTCATTAATGATGCGACGGGAGATCAGATCAAGAAAATCATACGGCAAGTGTGCCCAACGTGCGGTCATAAAATCAATGGTTTCGACGGCGCGGATGGCAATCACATAATCATAACGCCGCCCATCACCCATTACACCGACCGATTTAACAGGCAAAAACACAGCAAATGCCTGGCTCACTTTGTCGTAAAGTTCATGTCGATAAAGCTCTTCAATAAATATCGCATCGGCCTGACGCAATAAGTCAGCATATTCTTTTTTCACTTCGCCCAAAATTCTTACGCCCAAACCAGGACCGGGAAATGGATGACGGAAAACCATATCCGCTGGCAGTCCTAACTCCAGACCTATTTTTCTCACTTCATCCTTAAACAATTCGCGTAGCGGTTCAACCAGTTTTAAAACCATATTTTCCGGCAACCCACCGACATTATGATGCGATTTTATCAAATGCGCTTTACCGCTTTTAGAGCCTGCTGATTCAATCACGTCCGGATAAATCGTGCCTTGTGCCAACCATTTTGCATCGGCTATTTTTCCCGCTTCTTCATCAAAGATTTCCACGAACAGATTGCCGATAATTTTACGTTTTTGCTCCGGATCAGAGACTCCGTTCAAGGCCCCCAAATAACGCTGCCCAGCATCCACTCTGATCACTTTTACACCCAAATGCTCGGCAAATATTGCCATCACCTGATCGCCTTCGTGCAAGCGCAGCAAACCGGTATCAACAAAAACACAGGTTAACTGATCTTTAATGGCCTTATGCAATAAGGCGGCAACAACCGAAGAATCGACGCCTCCGGAGAGACCCAAAATAACATGATCGCTGCCTACTTTTTCCCGCACTGCATTGATGCTGTCTTCAATAATATTGCTGGCTGTCCATAGTGCTTCACAGCCGCAAATATCCAACACAAAACGCGACAGAATTCGTCCGCCCTGTTTGGTATGAGTCACTTCGGGATGAAATTGTAAGGCGTACAAAGCCTTATCTTCATCAGCAATGCCTGCAATCGGCGCACCATCGGAACTGGCAATCAACACAAACCCCTTAGGCAATTCAACAACACGATCACCGTGACTCATCCACACATCCAGCAAACCGAAACCTTCGTCAGAAAGATGATCTTCTATACCGGTCAATAACTTTGAATGTCCACGTGCTCTGATTTGGGCGTAACCAAACTCTCTACGATTTGAAGTTTCAACCTTTCCGCCCATTTGCTCTGTCATGGTCTGCATACCGTAACAAATACCCAGCACAGGTACACCCAGTTCAAATACTATGTCCGGCGCACGCGGCGTATCACCACAAGTGACGGTATCCGGGCCGCCCGATAATATAATGCCATTGGGAGCAAAGTTTTTAACTTCCATCTCGCTGCATTCACAGGAATAAATCTCGCAATAAATGCCAATTTCGCGAATCCGGCGGGCAATTAACTGGGTGTATTGTGAACCAAAATCTAAAATTAGGATTTTGTGGGTGTGGATGTTAGTGGATTCTTGTTTCACGATATTGTCTTTAGTTATTAGATAAGCTAATAATTTACTCTGCGCGGTAATTAGGCGCTTCCTTAGTAATAGTGACGTCATGTACATGACTTTCTCTCATGCCGGCGCCGGTTACCCGCACAAACTGAGCTTTTTCATGCAATATGGCAATGGTTTGACTACCTGTGTAACCCATACTGGCACGAATACCTCCCAATAACTGGTGAATCACCGCAAGCAAGCTACCTTTATAGGGTACCCGGCCTTCAATGCCTTCAGGCACCAGTTTCTCAACAGAATCGGCTTCATCCTGAAAATAGCGATCACTGGAACCTTGCTGTTGCGCCATCGCACCAAGAGATCCCATGCCGCGATAAGATTTATAAGACCGGCCCTGAAATAACTCAACTTCTCCCGGCGCTTCTTCGGTACCGGCAAAGAGGCCACCCAACATCACTGCATGTGCACCGGCAGCCAGCGCTTTGGCAACATCACCCGAATAGCGAATGCCGCCATCCGCAATCAAGGGTATGCCGGTTCCCTTTAAAGCATCGGCCACATTACTGACAGCAGTTATTTGGGGAACCCCGACTCCGGCAACAATTCGCGTCGTGCAAATAGAACCCGGACCTATACCAACCTTAACACCATCCGCACCTGCTTCAACCAAAGCCAATGCAGCTGACGCCGTTGCAATATTGCCGCCAATTACCTGAACGGAAGGATAGTTCTGCTTAACCCAACTCACCCTGTCCAAAACACCTTGTGAATGACCATGTGCTGTATCAACGATAATAACATCTACGCCCGCCTCAACCAACGCGGCAACACGTTCTTCTGTGCCCTGTCCGGTTCCGACTGCCGCACCGACACGCAAACGTTCCTGTTCATCTTTGCAAGCGAAAGGATAGTCCTTGGCTTTTTGAATATCTTTGACGGTTATCAAGCCTCGAAGATGAAATGAGTCATTTACCACCAAAACTTTCTCAATGCGATGTTTGTGCAACAGAGCAATCGCCTCTTTACGATCGGCATTTTCATTAACAGTAACCAACCGCTCTTTAGGGGTCATTACTTTTGAAACAGGCTCATCAAATCGTGTCTCAAATCTTAAATCACGACTGGTGACAATGCCGACTAATTCATCGCCATTAACCACGGGAACACCTGAAATGTTTTTGGCGCGAGTTAATTTGATAACATCACGGATACTCACATCGGGAGAAACTGTGATAGGATCTTTAATCACCCCACTCTCATATTTCTTGACGTGTCGAACTTCACGCGCCTGCTGCTCTATGGTCATATTTTTATGGATAATGCCTATGCCGCCTTCCTGAGCAATGGCAATGGCAAGCCTTGCCTCAGTAACAGTATCCATAGCAGCAGCAACCAGAGGAATATTGAGTCTAATACCCCTCGTCAGCTGTGTCATCATTTCTACATCGCGTGGCAGCACAGTTGAGTGCGCAGGCACTAATAAAACGTCATCAAACGTGAGCGCTTCCTGAATAATTTGCATAAACCACACCTAACAATCACTAATTTAACCGATTATTATACGATGAGTTGACAAACTACTGTAGCACTAAAAACTAACTCTATCTATAAAGAGTGTGATTGCTTAAAAAGTTTTAGCATAAAATACCTGATGTTGTAGTATCTTAATGCCAGTTGAACGTTAAAAGCATGAACTACTCAATTAGAGAGATAACATTTTGAAAAACTCAATTGAAAATATAATCAAAGATCCAAATATTCTGGAAGGCGTGGCCTGGAAATACCGTCAATTTCATGCCAATGAAATTATTGTTCATAAGGGGGAAGTAGGAAAATCTTTTTTCTACATTAAAGAAGGTAAGTTACGCGTGACGGTTCACGTCGAAGTAGAAGAACGCCGAAACATACAGGCAGGAATTAGTGATCTGGAAACAGGTGATTTTTTTGGTGAAATTTCTTTGTTTGAGTCTCGCATACGAACTGCTTCCGTTAAAGCTATTACCGATGGCCGCTTAATTGAATTTGATGGTGAACTGCTTAGCGATTATTTTGATAAACATCCAGTTCAGGGATATTTATTTTTCAAGCAATTATTCGAAACTCTGATTTTACGAATGACCAGTGGCATCCATAAAATTGAATATCTCATGGCCTGGGGTCTTAAGGCCCATGGAATATCAAAACATTTGTAATTATTTTATAACCCGTAAAGTAGGCCTTTGCGGCGGGTTATTTTCTGGCGGTGGTGTTTTATCAGACTCTTCATCTTCTTGATCGAAAATCATACCCTTGCCGTTTTCTTTAGCGTAGATTGCCATCACAGCCGCTATTGGTGCGACAATATGCATGGGTTTCCCACTAAACCTGGCTTTAAATTGAATTTCATCGTTGCCAAGAGTAAGTCCTTGTACGGCTTGAGGTCTAATATTTAAAACGATCTTGCCATCTTCAATAAATTGCTGTGGCAAGATGGCATGCTTGTTTTCTGCATCGACCAATAGATGCGGTGTTAGATCGTTATCAATAATCCAATCATAAATTGAACGAATTAAATAGGGTTTTAAAGAGGTCATTTTGCTATGGTTATTTTAAAGGCTCTGCCATTTCTTTTTCA
>JBBQCU010000212.1:0-6590 GCA_038319065.1 Methylococcales bacterium | reverse complement strand
AAAGCGAGCGCCAAAACCGGTTTCTCGCCAATATTCTGGAGAATTCGAATCAACCTTTCGGAACCGGTTTTCCGGACGGAAGACTCGAGTATGTCAATCCTGCATTCGAGCGGCTCACTGGCTATAGCCGGGATGAACTTCTGGCGATGGACTGGGTGACGGAACTAACCCCGTCCGAATGGAAGGAGGCTGAACAAGCCAAACTTAAAGAGCTTCAGCGCACCCTCCATGCGGTACGTTATGAAAAAGAATATTTCCGCAAGGATGGCTTGCGGGTTCCGGTCGAGTTGTTGGTAGAATTGGAATCTACTAATGCAAGCCACCCTATCCGTTACTACGCGTTTCTAACCAACCTCACCGAGCGTAAACAGGCGGAGGCGGCGCTACGCGAAAGCGAGGAACGAATTCGCCTGTCCAGGGAGAAACACCTTCACGAATTGCAAACCTATCAGATAGAACTGGAGATGCAGAACGAGCAATTGCGGCTTGCAACTATTGACTTGGAAATATCGCGCACCCATTATATTGAACTCTACGACTTCGCCCCTGTGGGATATCTGACGCTCACCACGGAAGGTATGATCGCTGAAATCAATCTCACCGGTTCTAAATTACTCGGCGTGGAACGCAATAAGCTTATTCATTGGCGCTTTGCAAAGTTTATCGCTGATGAATATAAAGACCACTGGTATAAGTTTTGTTTAAAGGCAAAGCAACAGGATGGCAAACAAAGTATCGAACTGCCTCTCCGCCGTCAAGACGGTACCGGCCTTTTCGTCCACTTTGATTGCCAATACAAGAAGCCGGCTGATGCGCTTCCCCTGTTACACATCGCGCTCACCGACATCACCGAACGTTCGCTCGCTGAAGCTGCGCTACGCGAAAGTGAGGTAAGGCTTGCTCTTATCATCGAAGAGGTGAAAGCGGGATATTGGGACTGGAATCTGACGACCGACGCGGTATACTTATCACCGGAATGGAAGCGGCAAATCGGCTTTAACGAGAACGAATTACTTGATCGATGGGAAGGATGGGAATGCCGCTTGCATCCCGGCGACCGGGCTTTGGTATCGGCGGTAACTGAAAACTATATTGCCGGTCGTCTGCCGGTCTTCGAAATGGAGTTCCGCCTGCGTCACAAGGATGGCTCGTACCGCTGGATTCACTGTCGCGGCGCCTTGTTGCGTGACCAAAATAACCGCCCCTATCGTATGCTGGGAATAAATTTGGACATTACCGACTATAAGAAGACTAAGGAAATGAGCGAGCGGCGCGAGCAGATGGAACAAACATTCCGGTTCTATGTCGCCAGCCAGACGGTGGCTGCCATCGCCCACGAACTGAATCAGCCGCTCGCTGCCATCTCCTCTTATGCCGACGTGGCGCTGCATATGTTGCAAACCGGTAACCGGAATCCGCAAAAGCTCTCCCATGTGTTGGAAAATTGTGCCCTGCAAGCACAGCGGGCCGGCGACGTCATACGGCAATTAATGACCGTATTGCATAAAGGCGAAGCCATCAGAGAGCCGATAGATATCAATATTTCGGTCCGTGAAGCGCTAGCCATTGTTAAGACGGACGAACACCTAGGCGCTTTTAACATAGAGCTGGACCTTGCCGCCGGTTTGCCGCAGGTTTCGGCCAATGGTCTGCAAATCCAAAAAGTGCTGGTCAATCTATTGCACAATGGTCTGGAGTCCATGCAGGAAAGTGGAATAAACGAGGGAACAATGACCGTAACAACCCGTAATTCCGCAGTGGCCCCGGCCATGGCACAAGTGACGGTGTGCGACAGCGGAAAGGGCGTGGCGGACACCGCCACCCTTAAAACCATGTTCCAACCCTTCCACACGACCAAAACCACAGGTTTAGGCATGGGTCTTGCCATCAGCCGCGCCTTGATTGAAGCTTACGGCGGAAAAATGTGGGCTGAACAAAACGCCGGTAGGGGTCTTAGTGTCCACTTTACCTTACCCTTTGCGACATGAGCACTCAACCTTGCGTTTTTATCGTCGATGACGATTATGCGGTACGTGACAGTCTTGAACTGCTTATCGAAACTGCCGGTTTTGCCTGCCAGGCTTTCGAGAACGCTGAGCACTTTCTCCAGGCCTATTGTCCGGACAGGCCAGGCTGCTTGCTGCTCGACCTCAACATGCCAGGCATGAACGGCGAAGAATTGCAAGCCGAACTCATCTACCGCAATATACACCTGCCGATTATTTTTCTCACTGCGCATGGCGATATACCCTTGACGGTGCGTACAATCAAGGCTGGAGCAGTCGATTTCCTGACGAAACCCGTGCCGGGCAAACTGTTGCTCGAACGCATTCAGGCAGTTTTGCATGACGAAATCCAAATGCACGAACGGGGCTTGGCGGAGCAAGCTCTCTGTGACCGACTGAACCATCTTACCTCCCGCGAATTGGAGATATTGCCGCTGGTTGTGGCGGGCCATTCCAATAAGGAAATCGCCCGGCAACTGGCTATTAGCTACCGTACCGTAGAAATTCATCGTGCACGGATATTAAATAAAACCGGCGTAACCAATCTCATGGAACTGGCTCATCTGTACGAAGCCTGCCGGCTTCCACCCGGCTCAAAGACAGGATATTCCTAACGGGTTTATAAAACCTGTCAGGTCTTCCTCGCTTTAAACTGCCTGCGCAGGGATATTTTAAACATGGATGCTTCATTTTTAATCATTACCTTTTAATCACCTCGTACTTGTTTTGTCTGGTGTATGAAAGACCGCACCCTTTTCCAGCTTGAATACGTGTTCTTACGTACGTGCTCGTACGTATTTTATTTCGCACTTGTATCTGCTCTAATTTATTTCAAGAGCGATCCTCGGACTGCCAAATTTTCCTAAAATGCAGCGGGTTGATCGTTTAGTGCGAAGGCATCACCTCCTGAGGCAGGGACGCCCTTTTTTTCAGTGGTGCGGTTGGTCTACTATTGGCAATTCGACCTCATTATTTACTTTTACAAGCGGATTTACTTAATGGATGCAGATTACGATATTTTCGAGATTGTCGCCGTTATTCGCGATTTTTGGCTCGTCGACGCGGAGTCTTATCAGCGAAGTTATTGCACCAACAACGGTCAACCCTTGGCGCCAGGCTATTATGTCGTCAGCTGGCCGGCACATGTCCGGGCAAGGCGGTTTAACGAGTACGCCTTGTTTCATGGGCTGTTCAAAACACGCAAGGAAGCGCAAACGGCCCAAGACATTATGCATAAGGAGTGGAAGCGTGTTTTAACTATGGCATCAGGGATATCGTCTGTTGTAGCTCCGAATTCTAGCCGAGTGGAAGTGGAGAAAGTCGCTTCGCAAAAACTACGGCAGGCGGAAGGCGCAAAAGACAGGCAAACCGGTTACGGCCATAAACCACGGATATCGGGATTTCTGCCTTCCGAGTACTGGAAAACCGTAAAAATTGCAGTGCGAAAATACGGTTTTTCCGGGTAATAGCAATAGTTACTGGAAAAAACCATGTGTTTTGATTCGACGGTATTTCTGATAGACGAAGATGCTGCTGTCCTTGATGCATTAAGTATCTCTTTGCGTATGGCCGGGTTCAAAGTTGAAGTTTATCCTTCAGGGAAAGCTTTCCTGGATGCTTACAACGGAGATCGCCCCGGATGCCTATTGGTAGATTTAAGTCAGCCCGAAATGGAGGATTTGAAAGTGCAACAAGAACTCATCAGGCGCAACATTTCAATCCCGATTATTTATATGACTGAAATCGGGACAATCAGGGACACCTTGCCGGCCATGCAGTGCGGAGTTTTCTGTTTTCTGGAGAAACCTATCCCCAGGCTGTTGCTGCTCGAAACCATCCGCGGAGCGATGCAACAAGACTTTGATAGAAACAGATAGGGAGGTTGAGACGCTGTTAGCAAAAGTCAGTTGTATAATTTATTCATGTGGTAATTGACACCCAAACGGTAACGCTGGCTCTCACCGTAGGAAAGCAAGTGCCCTAGTAGCATTTTGTCGGGAGAAAAGCCGATGCCGGGAACAATGTTGGCCGGATTGAAGGCCGATTGCTCTACTTCCGCAAAAAAGTTTTCAGGATTACGGTTTAGCTCCATTACGCCTACTTCAATCAGCGGGTAATCCTTGTGAGGCCATATCTTGGTGAGATCGAAAAAACAATAGGGAACCTTTTGCGTGCATGCGCCGTTCGGAGATGACCTCTCGGTCAAAGTGTACGAGTTTTTCCGGATACCAGGCATCCTGCTATAGTTGCGGGCCGCGCGGGCCTGCAGTCATCACGTTCTGGTTGTGGGCGACCGGGCATCCGGCATTGGTGGCCAGTTTCTTCTTGTCAGTCACGGGTGACTCCTTCTCGGTTGTGGAAGCAGAGTTCATAGTTAATTCAATGGCGATAAGTCATTGATAATAAATTTTATTATTAAATAAAGGATAGAAACAAATTAGGCGCGGTTCAGGATATTGTGCCACTAATATCAATTAGACCTCGCCATGCCCCCGATCCCAGGAGTGATAAAGATGCTCCGCCTGCAAATAAACCTTTAATCAGCCGGGCAGCCAACTCTCGACTGGCAGCCATGTTACGATCCAGCATTATGATGATCAGCCTCCGGACTTTCTGGTGATGGTTATTGATCAAGTGAAAAATTAGCTATTGTGAGCTATAATGAAAAAAGCCGAATAAACTATCTTACGCTAAAAATGTAATTAATTATCCATTTATTGATTTTAGGGTCTTTTCTAAAAAATTAAAATATCTTGTGATGTTTTTGGATTCGGTATCAGCTAATTGTTATAGAATCTCGTTCCTACCATGATAAGCAAAGCCATAAACACAGAAATCGCAAAATTTATAATATATTGATACATCAAGTACTTTTCCGGGCTTTACGTATCTTTATGGTAGAAGATATTTTTTAGGTGATATTTGAAATACTTTCAGAGTCTGTAATATTTTCACGGATCAATAATGTTATTAAAAAACCTGTGGCCTTTTCGTCCTAAAAAGAAGCTGAAGCATTTAGATAATAATACCGTATTTTCATTGGAGAAAGTCTATACACAGGTCGATCAACTTGTATTGGGTATGTATATTACCGAACTGGATCGGCCGTGGCTTGAAACACCTTTTTTGTTTCAAGGCTTTGAATTAAAAACTGAAGAAGAGCTTAAAGCAGTCAGAGACGTTTGCGAATATGTATATGTCGACATGACCAAAAGAAAAAAAAGGATAAATTCTATTGTCAGTCGTACCCAATCAAATTTTCATAATATCTTGAACTATGGTTCTCCACCAAAAAAATTAAGCGTTTTTGAAAAGGAGATTTCACGTGCAGGAAAAACCTATGAAAGCACTGCAGAAGTAATTTCAGGTTTTATGGAAAAAATCGCAAAGGGTGATGGCGTTGATAGCAAACTTGCCAAGGAAGCAGTTGCTGACTGTGTTGACAGCGTTTTACATTCGCCCGATGCGATGTTATGGCTTACTCATTTAAAAAATAAAGATGAATATACGGCGCAGCATAGTGTAAATGTTTGTGTTTTAGCTATTGTCCTTGGTCGGCATCTTAATTTTTCAGAGAAAGATCTCAACATTGCGGGGCTCTGCGGCATGATGCATGATATGGGTAAGATGCTGATACCGTTATCAATACTTAATAAACCCGGCAAACTGGAATGGGATGAAGTACTTAAGATGCAATCTCATACCACCTTAGGTTATGAGTTATTACAATCCAGTGATAACATGCATCCAAGTGCAATTGAGACGGCTTTAACCCACCATGAACGATTAGATGGTAAAGGTTATCCCCGTCAAATTAAGCCGTCCGGCATTTCAGATTTTGCGAAAATTGTTACGATTGTAGATATGTATGATGCTATGACTAGTGACAGAATCTATCAAAAAGGCATAACTCATCTTGAGGCAACGCACGTCATTACTAACATGGCGGGAGCTCATTTAGATCCCATTTTGGTTATCAAATTTATCGAAAGTCTGGGGGTTTATCCACCAGGATGTCTGGTTCAAATGACTAATGGAGCCATTGCTATTGTGATCGAGTGTAATGAAAAAATTAAATTGCGGCCTAAAATTATTATCATTCTGGACGAAGAAAAAAATCCTGTACACGAACAAGTCATTGATTTATCAAAAATGATCAAGGATAAAAAGGGTGATGTCTATACCATTAGAAAAATAGTCAGAGCTCAAGATTGGAACATTGATCCCCATAAATATTATCGTGAAGGTATTTTACATAAAGCTTTTCCGGTAAGAATGTAAAAATCCGTATAAGCCACAGAAGCATATCCACTTACTGAATTCTGCACAAATTAATAAATCTGTACATCCCGGCATTCTAAAGGAGCGAAGTGCTGCTTCCTCTGGGTCTGTAGCAAGAATTGCAGTCAAATTTAGAGAGAAAATCGTTTCTAAGGATAATGGGATTGAATCAGCGATTTTGCCGATGTCGAGCTGGAAGAAGATTATGTTTTGCGGAAGCGCCTGGTATAAGCGATGCAGGCTATTAACTATGCGCTTATCTGTTATCAAATTGCCTGACTCTAAACAAAAAACCCAGCGGTC
>JBBQCU010000211.1:0-6597 GCA_038319065.1 Methylococcales bacterium | reverse complement strand
AATTTCGGTGAAAGTCGTTTTGTAACTGTCCGATGCCGCATCGTAGCCTTTTTTCAAATTAGTCGAGTGGCATTCAGCGCATTCCATATTCCAATTCTGGTAACGCCCGGTCCAATGCAACTGATCGGTATGATCCATCTTGTCTTTCGGGTAAAGATGAAACCAGTGTTGCCCTCCTTCGGTTTTAGGCCGGCTGTCCCAGGCAATACTGAGCGCTTGATAACGGCCTCCGGGAAAGGCTATCAGGTATTGTTGCAGCGGCTTAATACCGAAAGTATAAGCGATCGGGTAATCGGTCATTTTGCCATCCGGGCCGTCGGTGCGCACCATGAACTTGCCGTCGCGCTTGAAGAAAGCCGATTCGACACTGTCGTGTTTAAATTTAGCGTTGTCGAAGTCACCGAGGACCGTTTGTGCATTGGCTTCCTGCATCGCCAGATCATGATCCGAGCCCTGCCATGCCTTGAATTCGGCCTGATGACATTCCTTGCAAACACCTGCGCCGACGTAATCCTTATTCACAACAGGCATTGCCGGTTTTGGTTTTACTAGCGGGAGGGCAGGTGACGTCTCAGATATGGGAGGTGTTCGAGTAAAATATACGATGCCTATGAGCAGACCCGCCAGCATGATAAATGACAGTAACAGACCGAGGCGTAGTTTACCGCTGCCAGTCGCTAACAGGGTAATTTCAGGTATGTTTTGGGTGGTTCGTTGCCTGGGTTTGGAGGGTTTGCGGCGTGTCATTATGAGTCCGTGGCTGGGGGGTGCGGGTACGTGGATATTTTGGTTGAATGTGAAACTCTAACACGTGACCGTACTGGCGTTTTATTTGCAACCTAACATTCATGCTTGTGAACGTGCATGAAATAAAATTAACAACTTATTTTTCAATCATGGCCGTGATCCTCCTCCATCTCGACCCGGCCCGACAGCCGGCGCCAGATGTGAGACCAGGCCATGCCGACGGCGAGGATTGCCGCGATGACAACCAGGACCACGTAGCTCAGCACATCTTGATCGGTCGACAACCAACCCAAGTCAAATACGAGCCAGGTGAGCGAACCGAAAAAGGCCAGTGCCAGAATAAGCCCCAACAGACCGAGCGACTCCAGGGTTGCATGCAGGAAGAGGAACCAGCCGATCACCAGAACTACGCCGGCGAAGACCAGTCCGGACGTCACGTTGGATGGAGTGCGCATGAGCCAGTGG
Organism: Methylococcales bacterium; assembly: GCA_038319065.1. Classification (GTDB taxonomy): domain Bacteria; phylum Pseudomonadota; class Gammaproteobacteria; order Methylococcales; family Methylomonadaceae; genus Methylobacter_C. The sequence continues at coordinate 5,385 of JBBQCU010000211.1, read as the reverse complement.
ACGAAGGACCAGCCTGTGGGGTTCCAAGTGGCAAAGACCAGAACCAGTGCGGCCAGAAAGCGTATCAGTATCCCGAGCATGTTCTCACCAGGCCATCGTTGCGGCCACCGCAATGGCCGCCAAAGTTGCAAATACTTTCATAGTGCGGACTCCTTGTTTTGATTTTGAAAAAGTGGAAGGAATTGAACAAACCAGGATAGTGTAGGAAATCCAATCCTATAAGTAAAATATTTTGATCTGAGTCCGTTTGGATGACATTAGGACTTCAAACAATATAATGAAAAATATTCAATTTTATCTGTTGAGTTACACTTAAAGCCTCAAAGAGCTTGTTTATCTCAATTTTGGAGCCCCTTCGAGTGAGCTTCAATTTAAGGGATACGTAAATGTTGGCAAAGTAATTTAGCGATTATATGGACAAGGCAAATTTAGAATGAAATAATCATGCGGTGGATATTTGGTATATCCACATTCCACCTCCTAAAATTAACACGCCAAGGAATAACTCATGAATACTAAACATATTGCAATTGGTATTACCGCTGCCCTCATGTTGGCCAGTTCCGCACTTGTTTTCGCGGCTGATCCTGCCAAGGCAGAGACTGCTAAAGCTGATAGCCTGAAGAAGCCGCTGGGTAAATTGACCTGTGAGGATTTCATCGCCATTGATGAGGTTATCAAGCCTCAATACGTTATCGCTTCAGTCGCGCACACTAAGGGCGGCAAGGCAAAAAATGCAGTCATCGAAATTGTGGATACAGATACACTCGTTCCTTTCCTGGTCGAGGAGTGCCAAAAGGCTCCGAAAGAGTCTTTCTGGGCGAAGCTGAAGAGCAAGTTAAAACTCTAGCACGCTGTCTTTAAAAGTTAGATAGAGGCAGCATATTATATTTAAAGAGACGGCCTCTTTTGTGGCTCGCCGCTTTACGCGGGACAAACCTGACCTGTTTTATAAACCTGGCAGCTCTAACTCCTGTCTGTTTGTCCCGCCTAAAGCTGGTAGTCCTCTTTTATCAGTGGGCGCTCGCTCGTCAAAGCAACCAATCAATCAATTAATAATAAGGTACCAGCCAACATAGGGGAACTACCACTGATGAACATACAAAAAAATATAAATGCGTTTCGCCTTTCGAGAGTCCTTTGCGCTATTGCGTTGGGTGGATTTCTATTGTCCTGTGCCATGCTGCAAGCCCAGCAAGCCGAAGATACAGAGCAGCTTTTGGCCGAGGCAGGTTTCAAAATGAAGCTGGCCGACACGCCCGCGAAGATGGCCCATCTTAAGACTTTGATCCAGAACAAGATAGTGCCGCATGAAAAGGATGGAGTGGTCTATTATATCTATGCCGATGCGGCTACGTGCCAATGCTTTTTTTGAGGGCGAGATCAGTCTTACCAGAATTTCCTGCAACTACAAGATCAACAGAATATCGCCAATGATGAACGAATGACGGCTGAAATGAACGAACAGGAATATTTGGATTGGGATATGATGGGGTACGATATGGGAGGGAACGGGATGGGGTTTAATTGACTGACAACCAAACCTAATAGCTCACAGACTCAAGGCGTTACCTGTCTAACGGTCATGAATGGGTCATTCAGGAGGCAAAATTGGCGAACTGAAAACTTGACTCAAATTTAAAGATCAACCTCACTCAAGGAGCTCTAGGAAATCATTTGAGTAACATAGATCATTTACGACATCCTAAACAACATCGATAATTTTCAATTGTTGGTGGCCAAAACCACCAATACCAAGCACCAAATCTTCTGCGACATTGGTCATATCGCTCTGGATACCGTGATTTCTGATTCCGGTTTACGCGCGCATATTTATAAAGTCATCCAAAAGTTAGTTCATTTATCGTAGCTCAGCATTATGCTTTAAATTTCCGGTCCGGGAAAATCATGCTGGGTACGCATCGCGTACCATTTGCGACCGAAAAAGTACGTGATGCGTACCCTATACGACTGCTATAAACGACCAGTCAATACTAAGGCCGGGAAACCGTTGCACAGCGGTCGGCTCATCCATGCCGAACACATCGGGCTTTCCATAGCGTCCTTGTGCGTCCAGCAAATATACCAAAAGCCAATGTTCTTCCGGGTGTATAATCCAGTATTCCTGCACTTCATGCTGTTCATAAAGGCTGCGCTTGGTGTTCATGTCCTTCAGTGTGGTGGAAGGGGAAAGCACTTCGACAATCCAATCCGGCGCACCCCTGCAGCCCAGCTTGTCCAGCTTGGATTGGTCGCAAATGACGCTTAAATCTGGTTGTACCACTGTTTCTACATCGGAATCGGCTTCATCCTTGTGTGGCAGACGGACGTCGAAGGGAGCGACATAAACTTCACAGGGCTTGCCTTGTAGATAATTACCTATCTGTCTGCTCAATTCAGACACAATCTTCTGGTGGATGCGCAAAGGGCCTGTCATCGCATACGCAACGCCGTTGATCAGTTCCCAGCGCTCATCTTCAGGCCATTGGGCATAATCTGAATAGGTGTACTTTTGATGCAAATTTTCTGCGGTATTCATCGTCTTTTCTCCAAAATATTAGTTGGCTTCTGGAATGGACAAAAACAAATTTACACGAAGACCATGGATGGATGATGGATAGCGGCGTTAGCCAAAACCAATCCATATTGTATGTTGTCCGAGTTAATTTACCCTGTTAGAAGCCCTCGCTCTATCAAGCTCATCTGGGTCTTTAAGAAATAATTTGATTAGCTCAAGGTTATTTAATCCAGCATTACTTAAGCCAATATCTTCACGAATAGCCTTGTATAGATTATTTACAGCCATAAATACATCCCCATTCGAACCAGATATTTTTTTCAAACTCAAGCTGTGATTTTATTACTTTAGGCGACCCCCACAGTAATATATCTGTTTTATATGCGAATATGGAGTCGATAAGTTCCTGCCTTGTAGGTGCTTTAATTGTTAGATGTTCATTTTGCCCAGCAATCAATGAAGATACTGTGCCTAAGAATTTTTGGTAAATTTCTACTTTCTTTTCTCTATGAGCTTCTTCTATCTCTCTCAATTTTGTTTGTCGTTGAGTAATGATTGCAGCGGCAAGCCCAACAAGGGCAGTTGTCATTGCGCCAATTATGGTTGATGATATTTTTGGGTCTGCGGAGGCAAGACTACTAACAAAAAAAGAAACACCAATCCAGAAGGTATACAATATTCCTGCGATGAAAATAAATCCTAGTATTATCAGCCATTTTTCTTTGTTTAAAGACATGCTCATATGTTCCTGTTGGCTTCTTATACTTGAATTAATTGAATTGCGCGGAGTTTTGCGTAGCGCTGTAGGATGGGTTGCATCTTTTTGCAACACAACATATTGGTCCAGAAAATATTGGGTTGGAACAGCATCAACTCAGCCTGCAAAACCTTAAATCGCTTTCTTAATCCGTTCCAACGCATTTTGCAGATTAGCCATGCTGGTGGCAATCGAAATTCGGATATGTCCTTCAGAGCCGAATGCAGAACCTGGCACCAAGGCAACCCCAGCTTTTTCGATTAAATAATCGGAAAATTCAAGGTCATTGTTAATGCCATCCAACCGGGCTATCAGTTTTTCGACATTGGGGAAAACATAAAAAGTGCCGTCTGTCTCCAGGCATTCCACGCCATCGATACTGTTGAGCTCAGCAACCACATAATCATGACGTTTTTTAAATTCAAGGCACATGTTGGTTATAAAGCTTTGGTCGCCTGTTAAAGCGGCTTCGGCGGCATACTGTGAAATTGACGTCGGATTGGAGGTGCTTTGCGACTGAATAGTACACATGGCTTCAATCAAATCGGCAGGACCCGCGGCATAACCGATACGCCATCCGGTCATTGAATAAGCTTTCGATACGCCATTCATGACCACCGTGCGGTCATAAAATTCAGGATGCGCGTTTAAAATATTAACAAACGAGCCTTGATTCCAGAGAATATGCTCATACATATCATCGGTGGCGATAATAATGTCCGGGAAATCGGCAAGCACATCACCCAGGGCTTTCAGTTCTTCCAGACTGTAGGCAACACCGGATGGGTTGGAGGGGCTGTTAATAAAGATTAACCGGGTTTTACCGGTTATAGCGGCGCGTAGCTGTGCGGGTGTAATTTTAAAATGTTGCGCCTGTGTGGTTTCAATAATAACCGGCACGCCATCAGCCAATAACACCATATCAGGATAAGAAACCCAGAATGGCGCGGGTATGATGACTTCATCGCCTGGATTAATCATCGCCTGAGTCAGATTATATGAGCTTTGTTTGCCGCCGCAGGAGACCAGAATTTGTTTGGGCTGGTAATCAAGGCCATTATCCTTTTTGAATTTGGCGATAATGGCTTTTTTCAGGCTGGCAGTACCGTCTACCGCCGTGTATTTCGTGAAACCGCTATCCATTGCCTTAACAGCCGCGGCTTTAATATGATCAGGCGTATCAAAGTCGGGTTCGCCTGCGCCAAGGCCGATAATATCTTTGCCGGCAGCCCGCATTTGAGCGGCTCTGGCGGTAATCGCCAAAGTCGGTGAAGGTTTAACTGCCTGGACTCTGTTAGAAAGTGTAATGCTCATATTCAGCCGTATAAAATCAAAGTGTGAAATGAGATTAATTATACGCTATGTAGTGTTCAGAGGACAGAGGACACAGGACATAGGACATAGTCACCCTTAATTCTATGTGCTCTGTACTCTGCCCCCTGTATTCTGTAATCTGTCCTCTGTTTTCCGTCCTCTGTCTTCTTAAAATGAAAAAACAATTTAACATTCACAGCCGGTTTAAACCCGCCGGTGATCAACCAACCGCCATAAAAGCATTGGTTGAGGGCTTGAATGATGGCGAAGTGCATCAGACTTTACTGGGCGTAACCGGTTCGGGAAAAACCTTTACCATAGCCAATGTCATCAATGAAGTGCAGCGTCCGGCGATGATTATGGCGCCTAATAAAACACTGGCCGCGCAGTTATACGGTGAAATGAAGGAGTTTTTCCCGGAAAACAGCGTCGAGTATTTTGTCTCGTATTATGACTACTATCAGCCGGAAGCCTATGTGCCGGCATCCGATACGTTCATTGATAAAGATGCAGCAATCAACGAGCATATCGAACAAATGCGCTTGTCAGCGACCAAGGCGTTAATAGAAAGAGAGGATTCAATCGTCGTCGCAACGGTTTCGGCGATTTATGGCTTGGGCGAGCCGGAATCGTATTTCAAAATGGTGTTGCACCTGGTAAAGGGTGACCTGATTAATCAGCGTGCCATTCTGCGCCGTCTGGCAGAAATGCAATATACGCGTAATGATACGGAATTGCGCCGGGCAACTTACCGCGTGCGAGGCGAGGTCATTGATATTTTTCCGGCCGAGTCGGA
>JBBQCU010000210.1:0-6605 GCA_038319065.1 Methylococcales bacterium | reverse complement strand
GTGCCAAGCAAGGCCTTGTTTGCCGCGGGGGTTGCCGTTGGAAGGAAACGCTCTTTACGAGCTGGTAAACGGTGAAATCGTTGAATATCCCTATGGTTTTGCACGTGTTTCTTTTATTGGCTCAGAAACCGTAACACAAGTGATATTTGGCCCGGATAATTGTGATCCGATTCTGGGCGTCGTTGCGCTTGAAAATATCGGCATCGGTGTTGACCCAAGCACGCGAACCCTAAAAAAAATGAGCGCCAAACCGCTTAAATAAGCCGTTGTGTTGGGTCAACAGCTTTACCTAATTATAAATGAGTTGAATAGAGACGCGGAAATCGCGTCTCTAAAGGACATTTCGATTGTTAAAAAATTAACTTTTTGTCTTTAGTAAGTCCCTGATTTCAGTCAGCAGTAATTCTTCTTTAGTCGGCTCTGGTGGTGCTGCAGGTGCCGCTTCTTCTTGTTTTTTTAGCCTGTTAATGAGTTTTACCACCATAAAAATTGCAAAAGCAATGATAGTAAAATCTACCATTGTCTGAATAAAATTGCCATAGTTAAGTGTTACGGCAGGTACATCACCAACCTTCTCTTTTAGTGTGACGGCAAGTTTGGTAAAGTCCACGCCGCCTACAAGCACACCAATGGGAGGCATGACCACATCCGCGACTAAAGACGAAATAATTTTGCCAAAAGCGGCTCCAATCACAATGCCTACAGCCATATCAACGGCATTGCCTTTAACGGCAAATTCTTTAAATTCTTTTAAGATGCTCATATTTGATAGCCTTCATTTCTAGTGTAAATTAAGAAAATTGTTTTTTTGTATTGCAAAGATACTTTAACATAATGATCAATAGTTTAGGAGATTATTCAGATGAATCATGAAGACTATATGCGCCGGGCGATAGCGCTGGCTATAGAAGTACCGGAGTTTCCGTTTGGTGCCGTCATCGTAAAACGGGCAACGGGTGAGATAGTAGCTGAAGGCTTTAATCAATCCATACTTAATCCGGCTTTTCATGGCGAAATGGTGGCGATTAACCGTTGCTCCGAATTACACCATCCGGCGGATTGGAGCGGGTTTGATCTATATACGACAGCTGAGCCATGCCCTATGTGTCAAAGCGCCATTCAATGGGCAGGTATTGCCAACGTTTACTATGGGACGTCTATCCCTTATTTGCAAAAACTCAACTGGTGGCAAATTAATATTCGCGCATCGGAAGTGAACGCTCGAACTCCCTTTCGGAATAGCGCTATTGTTGGCGGCATTTTAGAAGCCGAATGCAATGCTTTGTTCGACAATGCGCCCAGAGGCATATTCCATAACAACAAATCCCACACTTGAAATAGTTGGCAGGATTTCGCTGGCATGGCCATCTACTACGGCACAATAACCTTTAATTGGATGGTAGTGTATGCATAAATGGCCTGCCAACATCCAAGCTCGCCCGGTTCTCAGGATAAATTCGAATAGATCAAGGAAAAATGGTAAGGTTTTGAACCTTGATCCTTTGAGCTTCAACCTTTGTCATAAAAGGGTAACAAGCTCTTTGTTACAATGCCCGGTTTATATTTCAGTAATTAATTATGTCTAGTTTTAATATTCTCGTTGTTGAAGATGAAGATGCTATCAGAGAAATGTTAGTGATGGTTCTTGAACAGTCCAGCTTCATACCGACTGCAGCCGCCGATGCGGAAGAGGCGCAAAAGGCCCTGGATGACAACCTGCCGGATTTAATTCTGCTGGACTGGATGCTGCCGGGAATCAGCGGTGTCGAATGGGCCCGGCGTTTGACGAAAGAACCCATTTACCGGGATATTCCAATTATATTGTTGACGGCACGCGGTGAAGAAGAGGATAAGGTTAGAGGTCTTGAAATTGGCGCTGATGACTATATAACCAAGCCCTTTTCACCTAAAGAGTTGGTGGCGCGTATTCGTGCCGTTTTGCGAAGAAGCGGAAAAATTCAGGGCCAGGCGCAAATCACCATGGGTGATTTAATATTGGATACCGAACAGCACCGGCTCAGTATTGGCGATAAACAGCTGGAAGTGAGTCCCACCGAATTCAGGTTAATGCATTTTTTCATGACCCATCCCAATAAAGTTTTCAGCCGCACTCAATTGCTGGATCAGGTTTGGGGCCGCAGTGTTTATATTGAAGAACGCACGATTGATGTACATATTCGCCGCTTGAGAAAAATTCTTGAGGAATACGGCCGGGAAGATTTAGTCCAAACCGTGCGCGGTTTCGGTTATCGGTTTTCACTGGTGGATTAAGTACTATGGGTGTCTGGCAAAAAGAAATAACTAGAGTACTTTTGCTATTGTTGGCGACGGTGCTTGTGGGAGGAATAAGCGGACATTTTCTGCCGCTTCTGTTCTTGCTGATGCTAGGCATCATTATGCGTCAGATAGTTCAGATTAGACGGTTTGAAAAATGGATAAGTACCGGAGGGAGAAGCAAATACCCTAAAACAACCGGCATTTGGGAAGAAATTTATTACCACGTTTATCGAATTAAAAAGAATGAAAAACGCCGCAAAAAAAAACTGGGCAAAATGATTGATCAGTTTCGCCAGTCCACTGAAGCTTTACCTGATGCAGCCGTTGTTTTGGGTGTCCATGATGAAATTGACTGGGCAAATAAAGCCGCAAGAGAAGTTTTCGGTTTGCAGCAATCCGATAAAGGTCAGCGAATTCCAAATCTTATTCGTTTTCCCGAGTTTATTCATTATCTCAAATCCGGAAATTATAGTGAAGCGGTTATCTTACCCTCGCCTGTGGATAATCGGATTACCCTGGAAGTAAGGATAGTACCCTATGGGGCAGGACTGCGGTTATTATTGGCGCAAGATGTTACGCAACTGAAAAAAATGGAACGGATGCGTAAGGATTTTGTGGCGAATGTATCACATGAACTCAGAACGCCACTAACAGTGTTAAAAGGTTATCTGGAAACCTTGCAGGATCTGGATGACGGTCAATCACCTTTATTAACCAGCTCTTTCCAGCAAATGCAAGGTCAAACCGAGCGTATGCAGCATCTTGTTGATGATTTGTTATTGCTGACTCGTCTGGAAACTCAACAGAAAAAATCGCAGTGTGTCGATGTGCCTGATTTATTAAGCCAGATTTGCAAGGAAGGCGATACGCTTGATAATGCCTCGACTCGGATCAAATTAACCCTGGAAACAGCTGCGCATATTGTTGGCGATGAGCAAGAACTGCGCAGTGCATTCACAAATTTATTAGGGAATGCACTCAAATATTCGCCGGAAGATTCACTGGTAAAAGTGCGCTGGTATCAAGACAAAGAGTCTATAGTGCTGGCGGTTGAAGATCAGGGTGAAGGCATTGCAAAAACGGATATTCCCAGAGTCACTGAGCGGTTTTACCGGGTTGAAACCAAGCGTATCAAGAAAGTAAACGGCACCGGGCTAGGTTTGGCTATCGTCAAACATGTGCTAATGCGTCACGATGCCCACTTGAATATCAGCAGCGAATTAAGTAAAGGCAGTTGTTTTAGCTGTCATTTTCCTGTTAGCCGAATTTGTAATTAAAGCATTAGCTTTTGCCTGGCAACATACCTACCGAGCCGGGTTTAATACGTTTACAGGTAACAACTACATCCTCCAGATGGCACTGTTTTTTGCCACTGGCACTACTGCATTCGGTACAAACGGCCTTGCCGTTATCCTTTACTGCCTCAACATGCCAACCATAACCTTGCGTTTGGCAAAACTTTTTACTGTAGTTCTTAATGTTGTAGGGTTTTGAAGCCGTTGCAACCGCCTCCGATTCTACTGCACAGCCAGGCGAAGGCAGTGTATTCGCCATAAGATCCCTGTAAATATATTCTGTCGCCAATGCTGTACTTGAAAAAAAGGCTAATGCTGCCAACAATCCAATTAAATTCAGTTTCATAATTTTCTCCTGGTCAATATCGTTCTTTTTAAGAAATTGTAATGCGTAAAAATAAATACAAATTATTGCCTCAAATAAAGCAAGAAAACTTTTAATAATTTTTCAGTACCCTGATATTCAATTGAGAATTTTCCTCTTGTACCTGCTGCTTGATCGGTGCAAACTTTTCGTTCTCACTTTGTTTAATCAGGAGGATACCTGTCACAATAACAAACACTGTAATACCCACATATATCCAGAATCTATCTTTTTGTTGTTCTACTTCACTCATTTCATTCACCTTTTTTTGTACTACTTCGCTCATTTTATTCACCTATTTGCTATTTTAAGTCATCAATGGATGCGCCAAAGTTGATATGAAAAACCTGGCCATTTAAGACTAATGCCGGAACTGATTTCACCCCGGTGGCTTCTGCTTCAGCTACTCGATCAGCCTGTTCTCCCAAATGTACAACTTCAACCTGATACTTTGAACGGTCAACGGCATCGGCTACCATTTGCTCTGCACTCAAACAAACAGGGCAACCGGCATGATAAAAAATTGCAGTACTCATAATATCCCCTTAAATAATAGTATTGAGTCGATACTATATAAGCAATTTAACAGCTTTGTCAACAAAATTTCGATTCGATACTAGTTATCCGGTAACAAACTAGCTGACTGCACAAATACGTTGCCCTTAAAGCACTGGAGGCATTGCAATCAATTCAGCATTTTGAGTCGAATTCTGCGATAATAAAGCATCAATATCTCTCGCAATAAGTGCGCATTTCTCTTACTTACACCAGCCTATAACTATTTACCCGACAACCAACACATGAAAGACAAAAAAACATTTAAACCCTGTGATTTAGTAATTTATGGCGCGCTGGGTGATCTATCAAAACGCAAGCTGCTCATTTCCTTGTATCGGCTTGAGAATGCTAACTTCATCGAACCCGATACCCGTATTATCGGGGTAGACCGGCATGACATAAAAAACTCCGGATTTGTTGAGATAGCACACCTTAGCTTGCAGGAGTTTTTGCATGACGGCATCGATGAAACTGTGTGGGAACGTTTTTCAGCCAGACTTTCCTATCTGAAAATAGATCTGACGCAGTTGGATCAATACCAGCAGTTAAATGCCGTCATTGATCAGAAATCAAGAATTATGGTGAATTACTTTGCCGTCTCGCCGTTTTTATTTAAAAACATTTGCCAGGGACTTGACAAATCAGGAGTTTTGACTGAAAACTCGCGCATGGTAATGGAAAAACCCATCGGCCATGATCTTAAATCATCAAAAGAAATCAATGATGTCGTGGCCAGCGTGTTCAGTGAAAACCAGGTTTATCGTATAGATCATTACCTGGGCAAAGAAACGGTATTGAATTTATTAGCGTTGCGCTTTGCCAATTCTATTTTCACCACTAACTGGAACCACAATACCATCGATCATATTCAGATTACCGTAGCTGAAGAAGTCGGCATTGAAGGACGCTGGGATTATTTTGATAAAACCGGGCAACTGCGTGACATGCTGCAAAATCACCTGTTACAGATTCTGACCTTTATTGCCATGGAGCCGCCAGTTAATCTGGAAGCTGAAAGCATCCACAATGAAAAAATAAAAGTCCTTAAAGCACTGCGTCCAATTACCAGCAATAACGTTGAAGAAAAAACCGTGAGAGGGCAGTACACATCAGGTTATATCAAAGGCGAAGCCGTACCCGGTTATCTGGAAGAAGACGGCGCGAATACTGAAAGCACTACAGAAAGTTTTGTCGCGTTGCGCGTGGATATTGATAACTGGCGTTGGGCAGGCGTGCCGTTCTACTTGCGTACCGGCAAACGCTTGACCGGCAAACGTACTGAAATCGTGGTTTATTTTAAACAGCTGCCGCATAATATTTTTAAAGACAGTTTTCGTGAACTGCCACCCAATAAATTGATTATTCATCTCCAGCCCAATGAAGGTGTAGAAATCGAGATGCTTAATAAAATACCCGGCATTGATGAGCACATTAAACTGAAAAAGACCAAGCTGGATTTAAGCTTTTCTGACGCTTTTAAAAAGAGCCGTATTTTCGGCGGCTATGAAAAATTGGTACTGGAAGCCATGCGCGGTAATCCGACGCTGTTTCTTAGCCGGGAAGAAATTGAACAGGCCTGGACCTGGATTGATTCCATACAAAATGCCTGGCACCATTACAAAGACACACCAAAACCCTACGCTGCCGGCACTTGGGGACCTGTCGCCTCAGTTGCCTTGATTGCCAGGGACGGCCGGGCCTGGGAAGAATAAATTTATCATTCGCGTAACCCTAGAGGAATAAATATGCATCCCGTAATAGAAAAAGTGACGCAAGAAATTATTGAGCGAAGCCATAAAACCCGCTCACCCTACCTGAACTATATTGATGCTATCGCCAAAAAAGGCCCTATCCGTTCAGGCATGGGCTGCGGCAATCTGGCGCACGGTTTTGCGGCTTGCAGCGCATCTGAAAAAGCTGATTTGACCGGCGATCAAAAAGCCGATATTGCGATTATTTCTTCCTACAATGATATGTTGTCGGCTCACCAGCCCTACAAGGATGCACCTGATTTAATTAAAGCCGCCATTAGGGAAGCAGGTGGTGTTGGACAGGTTGCCGGCGGCGTACCCGCAATGTGTGACGGCATTACCCAGGGCCAGCCTGGCATG
>JBBQCU010000209.1:0-6606 GCA_038319065.1 Methylococcales bacterium | reverse complement strand
AGAAGGTGATTTACCTCGCAAGCTTGATCCAGTTAATGCTGCTAAAATGTCAATAGAAAAATTATCCATTGATAAAGCTACTTTCGATCGTATGCATGCTGAAAATCGCATGGCCACCGATAAATTATCTGAAGGCATCAGCGGCTTTGCTAAGGCATTAGAAGCACTTGAAGAACTTCTCGCAGCTCGTTTGGCTAGCCTGGAGGGTTAGGACGATTTCCTGCGAAGAAATATACCTAACTTGCCGGTCTTTGTGTCCATTTATGGGTTAAAAATAGTTACCTAGCTTACTAAGCACCTATTGTACGCCTTGAAAATGAACAAAAAATTGTGCTCAATTCGGGTATATTGATTCTTGGATTTAGCCTAGAAAAGCCATAGCCATTCGGAAGCGAATAGTTTTCCTAACCGTCATCCGAATGGCTAGGCTTTATAACCTTCAACGAAATTGACTGAAAGAGGATTCCTAAATGTCACAAAAAATTTTAGATGTAGTTAAACCCGGCGTTGTAACCGGTGAAGATGTACAAAAAATCTTTACGATTTGCAAAGAAAACAAGTTTGCAATGCCGGCCGTCAATGTTATCAACACAGATTCAATCAATGCAGTATTGGAAGCAGCAGCCAAAGTTAAATCACCTGTGGTGATCCAATTCTCAAACGGTGGCGCTCAATTTGTTGCTGGTAAAGGCCTTAAGCTGGAAGGGCAGCAAACTGCTATCCTGGGTGCTATCTCAGGTGCTCAGCATGTACATATGATGGCAGAGGCTTACGGAGTTCCAGTCATCTTACACACAGACCATGCAGCAAAAAAATTGTTGCCCTGGATTGATGGTTTGCTGGATGCGGGCGAGAAACATTTTGCTGAAAAAGGTAAGCCATTATTCAGCTCACACATGCTGGATCTATCTGAAGAAAGCCTGAAAGAAAACATCGAAATTTGTGGGCAATATTTAAAACGCATGTCCAAAATGGGTATGACGCTTGAGATCGAATTGGGTGTGACCGGCGGAGAAGAAGACGGTGTTGATAACACCGATATGGATCATTCCTTACTGTATACACAGCCGGAAGATGTTGCCTATGCTTATGAAGAATTGAGCAAAATAAGTCACCGTTTCACTATTGCGGCTTCGTTTGGCAATGTGCACGGTGTTTACAAGCCGGGTAATGTTAAATTGACTCCGACCATATTGGACAATTCGCAAAAATATGTTTCTGAAAAACACGGCGTACCGGCTAATACATTGAATTTTGTTTTCCACGGTGGTTCGGGTTCTACTGCAGCAGAGATCAAAGAGTCGATCAGTTACGGTGTAATTAAAATGAACATCGATACAGATACTCAATGGGCTACGTGGGAAGGTATCATGAACTATTACAAGCAAAACGAAGGTTACTTGCAAGGTCAAATCGGTAACCCGGATGGTGAAGACAAACCAAACAAAAAATACTACGACCCACGCGTTTGGCAACGTGCTGGTGAAGTAGGTATGGTTACACGTTTAGAGCAAGCATTTCAGGAGTTGAACGCTGTAAATTCTTTGTAATCCCAGCGGACTATTTAAAAAAAGCCGATGTATTACGTCGGCTTTTTTATGTCTTTGACCTGTTTATAACAGGATGGTTAGCGCTTCAAAACGAAACCCATTATTTGCTTTCGCTATTGTGATGATTGTTATTACACTACCCTCGCCGCCAACTATGGTAACGAGCTAGCCACCGTAATAACCGTTCTGGCTGATGATTCCTCTTCCAGATACCGGCGGCATATTTATTTGCTTCAGCCCAAGTAGGGTAGATATGAATAGTGCCCAGCATTTTATTGAGCCCAATTTTATACTTCATAGCTAGAACAAATTCTGCAATTGAGTCACCGGCATGTTCACCGACAATAGTTACACCCAGAATTTTATCCTTGCGGGGCACCGTTAATACCTTAACAAAACCATACGCCTCACTGTCGGTAATAGCTCGATCCAGGTCAGCTACATCATAACGGCTAACTTCATAAGCAATACCCTGGTCTTTGGCATCTTGCTCATTTAAACCGACTCGAGCAACTTCCGGATCAGTAAATGTTGCCCACGGAATCACTGAGTAATCGGTACGAAATTTTTTAAAGCTGCCAAACAAAGCATTAACTGAAGCATACCAGGCTTGATGCGCAGCGGTATGGGTAAATTGATACGGACCGGCAATATCACCACAAGCAAAAATATTCGGATAATTGGTTGCTTGAAAAGAATCTACCTGAACTGTTTTTCGTGGTGACAAAACTACTCCTATCCTTTCAAGGCCATAACCTTCGGTATTCGCAACTCGCCCGATAGCAACCAATATTTCATCAAAAGCAATGCGTATATCATTCCCCAGATGCTCAGCGATAAGAATTTTTTCCCCGTTTTCGATGATAAATTGTTTTGCAATATGGTCCAAGCGAATATCAATGCCCTCTTTACGAAATCTTGCAGCCACACAATCTGAGACATCACTATCTTCACGTATTAATAAACGCGATGCCATTTCAACCTGGATGACCTGAACGCCTAATCTGGCGAAACACTGTGCTAATTCGCAGCCGATAGGGCCACCGCCTAGTACGACCATGCGTTGGGGCTGTTCGCGCAGATTCCAGACATTATCTGAAGTCAGGTAGTCAATATTTTCAAGTCCGGGAATCGGCGGCACAAAAGGCCGCGCACCAGCCGCAATCACAATTGCAAGCGTGGTGATTGTTCGGGTTCCTGTAGAACTCGTTATTTCGACCTCCCAGGGTGAAATAATCCCGGCTTTGCCTTCTACAACATCAACGCCAAGTTGGCTATAACGTTCTATCGAATCATGTGGTGCAACAGTATTAACGATTCTTTGCACACGTTCCATGATGTCTGCAAAAGTAAACTCAGCTTTAATATTATTAATACCGAATTCAGCTGAGCGATTAAGTAGGGCTAATAATCGAGTTGAACGAATCAAAGCTTTGGAAGGCACACAGCCAGTATTCAGACAATCCCCGCCCAATTTGTGTTGCTCTATCAAGGAAACTTTTGCCTTTACAGCAGCGGCTATATATGAGGCTACCAAACCACCTGAGCCGGCACCGATAACTACCAGATTGGTATCAAATTTCTTTGGTTTAGTCCAGCCATGATGGATTTTAACGGTAGCTTCGGTTTTATTGGGCATGAGGGAAATATTCCACGATTTTCTTGGCAATGATAGGGAATACACCTAATAAAGCGAACGAACCAACTAAAGCAGGTGACAAAATGCCTGATAGCGATTCGATTTTAGCTAGTTGCGTTCCTGCATTCACATAAACCAGAGTACCTGCCAACATGCCAACTTGACTTACCCAGTAGAAAGTACGGGTTTTTAATACGGTTAAACCCATCACCAAATTGATAGCAAAAAAAGGAATCAGCGGCACCAATCTTAAGGTAAATAAATAAAAAGCTCCATCGCGAGCAATGCCAGCATCGATTTCTTTAACTTGAAGACCAAACTTGGCGTTAACGGCATCACGGAATAAAAAACGGGCGGCCAGAAAAGCCAGCGTCGCACCAATGCTGGAAGCAAATGACACAATGATTGTACCCCACATTAAACCGAATACCGCACCACCTGCAAGCGTCAAAATGGTTGCACCTGGCAATGATAAGCCGGTTACCGCAATATAAACGAGCGCATAAAGAACAGTTGCTAGGACTGGATAGTCATTGCGGTAAGAAATGATAGATCCTTGTTGCGACTTTAAGTTATTTAGCGTGAAGAGTTTATGCAGATCAAAAAAGAAAAATGCACCGATTAGTAATGCAATAATAATCAATAAGTGGAGACGGGATTTGGACATAGGTTTGTTCCTCGGGTAAAGTTTTAGCGAAACACATCGGTATGTTCATTCATGAACTTTGCACTTATAGTTATGTTTTATAAATTACCAATTTTCTTTTTTCATCAAAGCAATAATAATTTTAAATAAATAATTTCTTGAGTTAGCTGGCCATTGACAATTAAATACGTTTTGATCATTTAAATCGATTAACTCCGATAGTTCCATGCCAAATGGTTGACAAATTTAGAACAGTTGCATTGCGTTCAATATCTACATAAAGTACAAGGACATTCCTAATTGATAGGCTATTTCCTCCAAGGTTAAGCCTTTGGCTTTTCTGCCAATGCGAAATTTTTATGTACTGATATAAATACGAACTCATACCGATAAAAAACAAGTTCTGTTTGGTGGCGATAACAATCTAACAACTTTAGCATCACATTAAACTCGTTTTCAAGTTTAAGCTGAATAATGGTTTTAGAAAAATTTGGGATTAGTTTCTGAGTGCCCGAAGTTTTTTTCAATCATGCATTTATTAATTTATGCATATGCCGAACTACAATAAAAGCTCATCTTAACCGGGGAAGCTCTACCATGCGCCACAATCTCGCAAAAGTTGATTTCATCACCGAAGAAGAATATCTTGCCAGAGAATATATTCAGCCATGATTAATGGTAAAAATAAGATTTTAGGAGAACGTTCAAGCTATTTAAACCCTAAGTATTTTTAAAAAGTCAATGCCTGATCGTTTTTGGCAATAGTGTAATATGCCGCTACTTGAGCGGTTGCCATGTTAATGGCTACAAAGCAGTTTGCGATGCGACGGCAAATATCTTGTGATACTTGTAACTGAAAACACAGGTTTTCAACATAATACATCGTTATATATTTTTCTTTACTCGCTTTGGTTCGGAGTTCAAGTTAACAGGTGGTATTATCGATTGGCCCGCTATACGAGGAGTGGTTTGATTGGTATCCAGATTAAGTGATAAGAACGGGTCAGAGACTTTTACTAAATCGGCATGTTTGGGTAATTTAACATCAGTAAGCAGGGATAATGCGGTTTTTTGCTCATCAACTATCGAGAAATCTCTTCTCTTCATCGGTACATGGGACGCTGTTGTCGTTGAAGATTTATTCAGGAATTGAGCAATACTGGCCAACTGCTGATGCAATTGGTTGGCATTAGCTGCCGGCATGAGAAAGGTAAATGGACCATCTGCTGTTAATTTAGTATTAATATAACCTGGATTAAGGCGAGTGAATTGATCATAACTGAGATTGGCAAGCTTTGCGACCTCCTTGAAATCTTTTTCAGCTAAGTATTCAATGTCATGTTTACGATCAATTTTGACTTTAACAAAATAGGGTTCGTTTCTGACCGGTGCAAGCTTTAATCCATGCGCGGCAGGGTTGGCAAAAATGCTGGATAATGCCAGGAAACGGGGGACATATTCCTGTGTTTCTTCTGGTAAGCGTAAAGACCAGTAATCGGCTGCCAAGCCTTCAGAAATGTTGCGGCTAATAGCATCATCTACAGCGCCCAGGCCACAATTGTACGCAGCCAAGGCGAGCAGCCAGTCGCCATTATAATGCTGATTCAGGAAAGACAAGTAGCGGGCGGCAGCTTGAGTAGATGCCGCGATATCAAGTCTGGCATCATACTGATCACTTTGATGCAAGTCGAAATCATGCCCAGTGCTTGGAATGAATTGCCAGAGTCCGGCGGCGCTTTTGGGTGATTGTGCAGTTGGCTGATAGGCACTTTCTACAATAGGTAATAAAGCCAGTTCGTGGGGTAATTTATGTTTACTAAGGCTCTCGACAATGTGATAAAGATAGGGCCTTGCACGTTCAGCGACTTGATGCAGATAATCACGGTGTTGAGTATACCAAACAATATGCTTATTGACCCGTTCATACTTGATGGCCTGACTATTGCGGTTTGGCATCTGGCCAGCCAATTCCTGCCCAGCATATGAGGTAATTACTGATTTACCAAAACGATTCGTTTTAACTGGTTTTGCCAGTGGTGAGCTGCTGCTGATAAGTGGCTCTGTGTTGGTGCCAGAATCAACCCTTTGCAACTTTGGATGGAATTCAATACGCGTATGGAGCCGCGTTTGCTCGGCAGTAATTTGATGCAGCTTGCCGTTTTTTGAAGCAATTAATCTGTTTTGCAGTGTTGTATTCTTGCGGATTCTTGAAGTAAGAGCGGCGTTAAGTTTAAGGCGGCCATAAGGCGTATAGTTCGAATAGTTGTATATAGGCGAGGAAGCAGTTATCGGTTGCCTGAGTTTTTGAAGGGCAAGTATTCGCTCTGATCGGGCTTTTTCAGAGAGAGGTAAGGCAGGATTGATGCTGGTATCAAAGGAAGAAACAGCGTTTGGTTGAAGGCCAATCCGTGTTTGAATGGCTGATGACTCGAATGAACTATTGTTTTTTTCGAGGGCTTGATCTGGCAGCGTCTGCACGGGGCTAGGTCGAGGGATTTGCATCCCTGAACGAATGCGCTCCCAAACGTCCCCGGGGTTTTGCAATTTCTTTTGCTTAACAGTAAGTAGGCGTGGATCTTTACTTTTCCCTCGTAAACGCATTGTATGTCCACGCTGTTGATTATTTTTATTTGCCTTGGTGTCCATCGAGGCAGCCAAAATCTCATTAGATTGGACCAACAAGGACGAACCAACCAGAATGTTTAACACTAAAGCTAATAGTCGCATTATATTATCTTCTCTCTATATCCAGGCAATTTTGGTAATAATAC
>JBBQCU010000208.1:0-6620 GCA_038319065.1 Methylococcales bacterium | reverse complement strand
GCCAATGCTCAATATTGGCTTGCTTTCTCCACAACAAATTATCGATAAAGCATTACAGGTAGCGGACAACAAAAATATCCCCTTGAATTCTTTAGAAGGCTTCATCAGGCAAATGTTGGGCTGGCGCGAGTTTATCCGGATTGTGTATGAACGGGAGGGCGGCAAACAACGGACGAAAAATTTCTGGGGCTTTGAAAGAAAGATTCCGGAAAGTTTTTGGCTAGGTACAACGGGGATTTTCCCGGTCGACAATGTCATAAAAAAAGTACTGCAAACGGGCTATAGCCATCATATCGAGCGCCTGATGGTCATCGGTAACTTTATGTTGCTTTGTGAGTTTCACCCTGATGACGTCTATCGCTGGTTTATGGAAATGTACGTGGATGCGTATGATTGGGTGATGGTGCCTAATGTCTATGGCATGAGCCAATTTGCGGATGGCGGCCTGATGACCACCAAGCCCTACATCAGCGGAAGTCATTACCTGCTGAAAATGAGCGACTATCAAAAAGGCGCATGGACTGAAATATGGGATGGCTTGTTCTGGCGCTTCATGCATGTACACAGGGATTTCTTTTTGAAAAACCCACGACTGGGTATGCTGGTAAAGACGTTTGATAAAATGCCGGAGGAGAAAAGAAAGAAACATATCGATGTTGCGGAAAATTATCTGAACCAACTGGATGAACGATAAATGAATCTAAAAATATGTCTAAGGCTTTTTATCCAGCGTCACAATACCCAGATAACCATCGACTGTCACTTTATCACCCGTGCTAATACGTGAAGTAGCCAGAGGAATGCCGGTAACACAGGGAATACCATATTCACGGGCAATAATAGCGCCATGAATTAACATGCCGCCTCTGCATTCAACAATCGCAGCCGCCAACGGTACAACAAAAGTCATATTAGGATCAATGGCGGTACACACCAGGATTTCGCCGGCTTTAAACTCAAACAGATCATCGCTGTTCAATACTACTCTGGCAATTCCCGAACTCAATCCGGCTACCGCCGGTTGTCCGACAATTTGTCTGGCTTTTAGTTTTCCTGATTGCTGTTTGTTTTTGCTTTTCTTGCGCTTAGTTTTGGGTACTTGTCCGGGGTTAATGAGTAAGGCGATGAGTTCATTAGCATTACGTAGTTGGCTATCAGGATCGCCCTTGGCTGCAAGCCGATTTTTTGCAAGCTCGGTTGCCTTGATCAATTGACTTTCAATCCTGCCTAAATAGATATTGTCATCATCTCTGATTTTATAACTGACGCGAGCCAGTTCCAATAATTGCTGAGCAAACTTCAGTTGTTCTCCTTGAAAATGACTTAAGAAATGATTCACCATTTGCTGGATTTTTGGGTCGTTTTCTTTTTCCTTTCGGAGAAGAGCTTTGGAAGCCAATTGCAAAATATGCTTTATGGTTTTATTTCGGTCAGAAAAACAAATCTCAGCGCCCCAGGCAAGACCCGAAAACTCCTTAAAAAAAGCATCCAGCTGTTCGATAAATAGCTCACAAACCGGGGAAAAATAATCCTGACTTTCCAGAGCTGCTTTAAGTTCCGGGTTTTGTTTGACCTGAGCGGCAAGTTCAGCCAGCTGTTGGTTACGTTTTACGCTGATCATGTCTGAGGAGTTTAGTAACAGAATGAATTCAGCGGGATCGAAAGGATTGAGGGTATCGTTATAAAATTCACCGAATAAGCGGATCCCATGAGCAAAAGGAATAAATTCGTCCCAATAAACGTCATGCCAATATTGATAAATGACACGACACTTATCAATTTCTATAGCCAGCTCATGATCAGATAACGGATTAAGATCATAATCATCCAGCCGCTTGGCTTCCGACGCCATTGCCGGCAACCCTTCATTGACGATAACGAGATGAAGCTGCTGCAAGTTACCAAAACTTCGGGTAAGACTTAAATACCAACCGCGCTTATCTTCAGTTGAGTTAGTTTTTTTAGCGGTTACAGGCCGCGATTGCAAGATGAAGAGCAGGTTATTGCTAAGGGTCCACTCAATATCCTGGGGTAAGCCAAATTGTTGTTCAAGGTTATGCGCCAATTGAAATAGCTGATTCACTTGCTCGGCATAAAGAGGCGCTGTTTTTGCTTTGTCAGGAGGTAGTGGCGCCAAAGTGACCCCTTCATCAGTACATACCATAAATCTCGCACGATCGACCGGGATATGCTTGACCAGATTGCCCGTGCTGCGATTTAGCAGCCATCGATCAGGTTCGATACTGCCGTCAACCAGGCCCTGGTTTAAGCCATATACCGCTTCAATGATTGTTTGCTCAGGATCATTCGGATTGCGACTAAAGACAATACCGGAAACATCGCTCTGAACCAGCCGCTGCACTACAACAGCCATAGCGCTGTGCTCGACTTCAAGACCAAGTTCGCGGCGATACAATAGGGCTCGGTCCGACCAGAGTGAGGCCCAAACCAGCTGGATATGCTTGATGATGGCATCAAATCCGCGCACATTCACGTAAGACTCATGAAGGCCTGCAAATGAACTACCAGCAGCGTCTTCGTCGCCTGCGGAGGAACGAACGACGACAGAAGCAGTTTGGAAATAATGATCACAATGGGCTTTTAAGGTTTTTTTCAGGTTGGCAGGAAAAGGCATCCGAAGAAATAAATTGCGAATCCGTAAAGCCGTATCCCAAATTTCCTCCCAGCGCATTTCCCCCATATTTTTTCGATTCAGCTCCAGAGTAATAAGATCTCGTAGGCCAGTTTGATCAAGGAACTGATCATAAACAAGGGTGGTAACGCAAAACCCCGGAGGGACGTTATAGCCCAGGGAAATTAACTGACCCAGCGCATAACCTTTGCCCCCGATGAGTTGCCGATGGCTTTGGTTAAGCTCTGAAAGCGGGATGAGGTTCATTTAAAGGCCGGGGTGGTATTCCATGACTTCCTGAAAACGACGCACCAGGTTATAGCGGTTGACCTGTAGGCAAATGAACGCGCACGTGGGAGATTGGGTAAATGTGTCAAGGTAAGGGTGTTTATTCAGAAAAAGCTGTAAAGCGGCTGATTTTTCCGATTTATCAAGTTCTTTAATAACACCGGTCGCTGTGACTGCAATCGAATTGCTAAAGTCGGAGGCCAGATTTTCCCGGTTATCAATCAACAATGAACAGCGAGGATCGTTGACTAAATTACTATATTTGCGTGTGGTTTTAGGGGTAGCAAAATAAATTGAATCAAGAGTATCCGTGGCTGCAAAGGCGATCAAACTGGCCCAAGGTTCTCCTTGTCCATTCGTCGCCAATGCACCCAGTTTTTGCTCAGACAATAATTTATGAATGGTTAAAAACAGCTCTTGTTCTTCTTTCAAATTAATGGTTCTCTTTTTTTATCCATTCATAAGGTAGAAGAATCAATTTTACCGATAATCCTTACAATGCATTTGTTTTATATCGAGAAAAATTATTTTTTAGCCGATGCAGAAAACCCAGCGTCGTTTATTGCTTTAAGAACAGAAACAACATTAAAGTCCCCTTTCACGAGACATAATCTTTTACTTACAGTGGCTGTTTGAACACCAATGACAGATTTAACCGCATTTTCTATCGAAGATGAACATCCGCCACAGCAATTATGAAATCCAACGAACTCGGCACTTGATAATTTTCCATCGACTGCTGTGGTTTTCATTCCAACTTTAGCGTTGTCGCTTTTTCCATAAAAACCGGCGCTAGCAACGGCCTCCAATGCTTCTTGCGCTACGGTATCATCTCCAGCAGAAATGGCAACGGTTTTAGCATCTTGGTCAACTTTGACGTTAGCCCCTTTGACTCCAAGAACAGCATGTTGAATAGTTTCTTGGCAAGTCGAACAACAAATATGAACGCCGCTGAGAGTGACTTTAGTAACAGCAAATGTAGAGTTAGACAAAAAAGAAAAAATGAGCAAGACAAAACTGCTTAAAAGTAATTTCATTCCGACTTCTCCAATTAATAATATTAACAATAAAAAATGGTTGATTAAAGGTCAATATGCCTTTGAACTGACCTAATACCAAACCTACGGCATATTTTGAGAAAGTCAACTTTCTTGGTTGTTATTACTGATCGTTACAATATTGCTTCTCCATAAATAACCGATAAACTGGTTTTTGCTGGATGAGGACATGACTGGCGAAATCGGCTTCACACAATCATCCTCAGCAAGAATTCATTTTCAATAAACAATGAACTAACCATGGCAAATAAAGGTTATTACGAAACCATTAATGTACTGTCCGATGAAAGCCGCGATATGCATCGGGCGATGAGTTCGCTGATGGAAGAGCTGGAAGCGGTCGACTGATATAACCAGAGAGTCGATGCCTGAAAAAATCACTAACTAAAGGTGATTCTCGTACATAAACGCGATGATGAGGAAGAACATGCGGCTAGGGTGTTAGAATGAATACGGCGCAAACACCCAAGGCTGGATAAGGAATTATGCGATTATCTGTTCACCGACAACCCCATTGCTCATTAATTTAAAACTGGAGAAATCAAATGACTTTAACTGTACCTACCGTTGTGTTCAAAACCCGTGTCCGCGATGAAAGTATCGGCGGAGATAATCCTTTTCGCTGGCAGGATGTGAGTACCGATGACATTTTCAAAGGCAAAAAAGTGGTGGTTTTGGCGCTGCCGGGGGCTTTTACTCCCACTTGCTCCAGCACTCATCTGCCGGGCTTTGAAGCAAAATATCAGGACATTATCAATCGGGGTGTTGATGAAGTGTACTGCCTGAGCGTCAACGACGCCTTTACCATGTTTCAGTGGGGCAAGCACCTGGGCGTCAAGCAGGTCAAAATGCTGCCGGACGGAAACGGCGATTTTACCCGAGGCATGGGTATGCTGGTTAAAAAAGAAAATCTGGGCTTTGGTTACCGTTCCTGGCGTTATGCCATGCTGGTCGATGACAAAAACATCGTCAAACTATTCAGCGAACCGGGGAAATCCGATGATTGCCCGGATGATCCCTTCACCGTCAGTGGAGCCGATACCATGCTCGACTTTTTAAGAAAACAGTAAACATCGAACCCTGACCGGGCGATAAGCAAACTGCCCGGTTTCATACGCTATTTTGATATTAAATCAACCCAAGAGAACGCGATGGCTCATTATGATTTTGACCTATTTGTCATTGGCGCCGGCTCCGGCGGTGTTCGTGCTGCCCGCATGGCCGCTGGCTTGGGTATTAAAGTTGCCATAGCCGAGAACCGTTATCTTGGAGGAACGTGTGTTAATGTCGGCTGCGTTCCCAAAAAACTATTTGTTTATGCGTCGCATTTTCGTGAGGACTTCCTTGCCGCGCAGGGCTTCGGCTGGACAATCAACGAACCGCAATTCGAATGGACGCGTTTGCTGTCTCAAAAAAACCAGGAGATAGAGCGGCTGCAAGGGATTTACGAAGGTTTGCTAACAAATTCCGGCGTTACGATTATTGAAGGTCAGGCCAGTTTGCTTGATGAGCATACCGTGCGTGTGGGCGATCAGCAATATCGGTGCGAACGAATCCTGATCGCCACGGGCGGCTGGCCTTCCATACCCGATTTTCCCGGTAAGGAATACGTTGTGTCTTCTAATGAAATGTTCGCATTGGAAAAACTGCCGGAACGTATTCTGATTGCCGGTGGCGGTTATATTGCCGTTGAATTTGTCGGCATCATGCATGGACTGGATGTTAAAACTACACTTTGCTATCACGGCGACAAACTGCTGCGAGGTTTCGATGAAGATATCAGGAACTTCGTTGCTCAGGAAATGCGGAAAAAAGGTATCGACATCCTGTTCAATACGCAAATTAAGGTTATCGAGAAAACGGATAGCCGTTTCATAGCGACTACCGATCAAGGCCAGCATCTGGAAGCCGATCTTGTTTTGTATGCTACCGGCCGAACGCCGAATAGCGCCGGATTGGGTTTGGAAACGCTTGGCGTCGAACTGGATGCCAAACGCGCCATCAAGGTTAATGAGGGTTATCAAACCAATATTCCCTCAATTTTCGCATTGGGCGATGTGACTGATCGATTGAATCTGACTCCGGTAGCCACTGCCGAAGCGATGGCGGTAGTTAACAGTCTCTATACCGATCAACGGACACCGGACACCGGTGGATTATGACAACATTCCCACCGCAGTCTTCAGCCAACCCTGTATCGGTTCGGTTGGCTTAACCGAAACCGAGGCGAGAAACCGGTATGAGGATATCGATATTTATAAATCTGTTTTTACACCGATGAAGCACACGCTTTCCGGTCTTGGTGAAAAGACGCTGATGAAAATGATCGTCAGGCCCAGCACTGACAAAGTACTGGGCATGCCATGGTCGGTGCCGATGCTAGTGAAATCATCCAGGGTATGGCGATAGCGATACGGGCCGGCGCCACCAAAGCGGTATTTGACTCGACCATCGGAATCCATCCTACTGCTGCCGAGGAGTTTGTAACGATGCGGAAACGGGTTGAGTAAAAATAATTAACGTTGACCATTATTTTTTAATTGGAGTTAACGATGACTAAGCATTTCAATACAGTAGTAATTGGCGGTGGCTGTCTTGGCTGCGCCTGTGCTTTTTCAATTAGCCGGCAACTGGGGAGACAG
>JBBQCU010000207.1:0-6627 GCA_038319065.1 Methylococcales bacterium | reverse complement strand
TGTTCGGCGGCTTATCGCCGAGGCCGCCCTCAATGATGATTTTGATAAGGTTTGCCCCAAACCCGGCAAACCCACGAAAAATTCTCTGGTGGCTGTGTTGCTACGCATGGTGGCCTGATGATTTTTTAGGAAACTTCAGTTTATAAATTATTTCCAATATTCTTCCCCAAAATACGATCAACTTCCATACTCATTTGTGAAATGGAAAGGGTAATGGGATCGACGTCCGCAAGACCGGGGGTTGCCGCTAGAAAGTAAGTCCCTATGTCACCAAAATAAACTTTTAGAAACTTGGACAGTGATATGATAAGGACTAAAAATGCGCCTAACTTTAACGCCATTCCTAATTGAAAAGCGTCTACTTGCTGAGCCAGGAGGCCCGAAAAACCGCCCAATAAACTAATAAGCTCTTAGGTACGCAGTCCTGCAACACGCATGCCCTCATCCCGGACACGGGAACGCCAGCCACGTTCCAGGCCGATTAGCAGACCTATTGCCAAGGCAATACCCGGAAGCTTGAAGTTTTCCAGTTCAGTCATGTGTGTAAATCCGGAACAATCGTTATAGAAGACTATGCTCCTGGCATATTTTTTCGCTATCGCTTTGGCTGAGCTGTTCCTTGGTTAATCCACAGGTAAAACCGTCTGACGTTGTGGTGAAATATTGACAGGTTTTGCAAAGGCCAAACGATTGGGATTTATTGGCTTTTTGTAACGCCGTGAGTGCTTTCATAAACATTTCTTCATTATTAATAAAATCATGTTCTTTAAATAATAATGCAGCCTGATTAAATAAATCAGATGTTCTAGCCTGCTTTAAAATAGCGTTTCCATCTGTCAGAAGACTTAGATGGACCATACGCCGATCAATTGCATCAGTCGTTTTTTTTATAAAGCCTTTTTTCACCAGCAACAACAACGTCTGAGAAACCGTTCCACGGGTCATGCCAAGATAATTGGTCAGTGCTGCCGGTGTATCGCTATAGCGGTTACAGCGTGACAAATAGTCCAATACCTGCAAGTGTACGGGTTGCAAGCCTAATTCCGTGCATTTTTTACGTTCTTCTGAGCGGATTAATGCGGCCATGCGCTCAATTAAATCAAATACATCAACTTTTTCCATAGCACCCATATAAACAATGATTTAGTTAGTTGACAACAAAGTTTATAGTAACATAATACCTTCATGTATCGAATCGATATTGTTATTTTTCAGGAGAGTTTTATGTCTATTTCACATGTGTTTGACACGTATGCAAAAACGAGCAAAGGTAAAACAATGCACTTTGATGTTGTACTTGATGAACAGGATCAGAAAAAAGCGTTACACTATGCCAAGGAATGGTTAAAAACCCTAGGCCATGAGGACGCGACAGTAGTCCCGGAAAACTGTTATTTTTGTCATAGCATTGAAGCCACGGCTGAGTTACGGCAACAAATCAACGACCAGGGCTATGCCATTTATAAACTGGAAGGATGTCCAAGATAACAACCTTAACCTAAAAAAGCTATACTCAGTCAACTTCAACTTTCGGCAATAAAAAACAAATGAAATTGAATCTCGAAAAAATGAATGGTTACAGTGTTATATTCATTCAGGAAGAAAGAATAGACGCGCATAATTCGGGTGAGTTAAAAGAATATATCCTGCACATGATAGAACAGGGTGAGGCAAATATTATTGTCCAGCTGGAAACTGTACGCTTTATTGACAGTTCCGGTTTAGGTGCGTTGCTATCGGGTTATAAAAATGCGGCTGCCAAATCCGGCAAACTTGCTTTGGCATGTTGCAAACAACAGGTACTGTCAATGTTTGAGTTAACCCGTCTAAACAGGGTTTTTGAAATTTATACTGATTTAAATGAAGCTTTTGAAAACGAAGCCTAGAGGTTTATATGTGTAATTCGATTCTTCAGGTAGATGTAATCATTCCAACACAGACCAAATATCTGGATTTGATCGGTAGTATTGGTGAACATATAGCGAAAGATCTCGATGATTTTTCCGGCGATAAAGAGGCTTTGGCTTATCATTTAAATCTGGTGTTAACGGAAGCAACCACAAATGCCATTAAACATGCCACACAAACGACCCCGAAAGACACCGTCAGAATAACCATTCATATTCAGGATAATGAACTGAATATCAAGGTTTATGATCATGGTCAGGGCTTTAATCTGGAAACCGTACCCGTACCGGATTTTGACCAGCCCAAAGAAAGCGGGATGGGGCTCTATTTCATTAGAACATTAATGGATTCGGTCACTTATACCAAACAAAGTGATTGCAATGTTTTGGAAATTATAAAATATCTGTAGATAATTTAGATGGTGGATAAATGGTCGTGAAATTAAATAGCGTTACCAAATCCTGGGCAGTTTCGTTCAAGCAAATAGCTGAACGGGCATTGGGTAAGGAAGCCGGTAAACTGTTGTGGCAAAAATATCAAACCGCTTTGCCGATTGGTTACCAAACACTGGTTTCGCCACGTTATGCTTTAAAGGACATACTGCATCTTGAGCTTCTAACATCCGCTAAACATCAAAATATCAGTCTACTTAAGCCTTATAAAGGAGTGGATCATTACCGGTTACATTTTTACAGTCAACAGGAACGTTTTCTGGACGAATATATTCCGGTTCTGGAAAACATGCACTTAAGAGTAATTGATCAAGTTCAGTTTCCTATTACAGTTGATGGCGCCACGCTATTTATCAGAAGTTTCACCATTAAAATAGCAACAAGCCAATGCGCGAAAATAGCAACCAACCAATGTGCACCCTTAAGTAGTGTTAATCGCCAGTTGCTGAAAACAATTCAAGTAATACTGGACGGAAAAAGCGAAAATGATGCTCTCAATAAACTGTTAGTTTTAACCGGAATGAGTTGGCAGGAAATTGATGTACTCCGGGCTTATCGAAATTATTATTTACAACTGGGTCATCGAACAACCCGAGATACTGTCCATCATGCCTTGATCAACAATCCAAGTGTTGCACTGTGCCTGTTCAATTATTTTGAAGCCCGCTTCAGGCCTAATCCGGAGTGGGAAGATCCGGTAATAAGAGAAGAACAGGCCTTATTTCCATTGCGTCTGCAATTACTGGAAAGTCTGGCATCGGTTTCCGACATTAATGATGACAGAATTTTACGTACTCTGTTTAATCTGATAGATGCAACGATGCGCTCTAATTTTCATCTACGGCTTACCATGGATGATTATTTTGTCGCTTTCAAAATCAATAGCCTGGGCGTTATCGATATGCCCTCCCCTAAACCGCAAAACGAGATTTATGTCCATGCAGCCGCTATGGAAGGTATCCATCTGCGCGGCGGCAAAATTTCCCGGGGAGGAATACGCTGGTCCGATCGTCCCGATGATTTCAGAACTGAAATATTGGGACTCATGCAAACCCAAATCAGCAAAAACGTCTTGATTATCCCTACCGGGGCTAAAGGCGGATTCGTGTTGAAGAAAAACGGCCTAAAATTCTCGCCTCCAAGTTCCAGCCTTGAAACGAAAGAAGCTGGAAAAAAGGCTTACATCACGCTGATGCACGGTTTACTGGATTTAACCGACAATTACAGTGATGACAAAGTCGTTCGGATGCCTTACATCGTGAGCTATGATGATCCTGATCCGTATTTAGTCGTGGCCGCAGACAAAGGCACGGCAAATTTTTCAGATATTGCCAATGGTGTGTCTGCCGACTATAAATTCTGGTTGGGCGATGCATTTGCCAGCGGCGGTTCCCGCGGTTATGACCACAAAGCACTGGGTATTACTGCACGCGGAGCTTGGGAGTGCGTCCAGCGGCATTTTCGTGAGTCAGGTAAAAATATACAAAACGAAGCCTTTACTGTGGTCGGTATCGGCAGTATGGACGGCGATGTTTTTGGCAATGGCATGTTATTATCGCCGTGCATCCGGTTATTAGCCGCGTTTAGCGGGCAACATATATTTATCGACCCGGACCCATCTGATAGCGATGCGCCGTTCAATGAACGTAAACGCCTGTTCGATTTACCTGGGTCAAGCTGGAACGATTATGACCGGACACTTATTTCTAAAGGTGGCGGTGTTTATTTCCGGTCAGACAAAGATATTCCGGTTTCTCCTGAGTTGAAAAAATGGCTTGGCATACGCTACAAATCGCTGGATGGAGAATCCCTGATACGTTATCTATTGGCTGCGCCGGTAGAATTATTATGGCTGGGCGGTATCGGTACCTACATAAAAGCCGTTGCTGAAAAGCACGAAGAGGTCGGTGACCGAAGCAATGACAATGTGCGAGTGGACGCCATCAATCTGGGTGCTCGTGTCGTTGGAGAAGGCGCAAATCTGGGTTTCACCCAAAAAGCGCGTATTGAATACAGCTTGCGTGGAGGCCGTATTAATACGGATGCAGTTGATAATTCGGCGGGTGTCGATACCTCCGATCATGAAGTTAATTTAAAAATCTTCCTGACGGGTTTACATAAGAAAAACATAATTGCTGACTATCAACCGTTATTCATCAGTATGACTGGCGAAGTTTGCCGGCAGGTATTGGCCAATAATTATGCACAGAGCCTTTGTTTATCTTTAGAGCAAATGCGCAGTGCCGATAATCCGTCAGTTTTTTTGCAACTGGCTGACCATCTGGAAGCTGTCGGGTTTTTTGATCGGCTAGTTGAATCTTTTCCGAAAACCAAAACAATTTTATCCCGTCCCGGACAAATATTAACCCGTCCTGAACTTGCCGTATTAATGGCCGCCAGCAAAATGTACTTAACCCAGCAGATAGAAAGTCAGGCTGCCTTGTTGCATGATGAATGCTGTGAATGTTATTTGCAGGCCTACTTTCCTGATCAGGTCAATGAGCATTATAAAAATTACTTGTCCGCTCATCCTCTGGCCAACGAAATTAAAGCGACCATCGTCAGTAATAAAATAATCAATCAGGCAGGCTGTAGTTTTTTAAACCTTGATAGCGATAACGAAAATGCCGTTATACTGGATCATGTCGGTTGTTATCTAACCTTTGACCGCGTTTTGGACGGTGATGCGTTGCGCCTGGCGATTTACGCACTGGACAATAAAATTGCGGCGGATAAACAATATTATTTCTTGTTACAGCTTGAAAATACGCTTGCGGGTTTTTGCCGGTGGGCTTTATTGCATAACAAAAAAATACGTCCGATTGTCAAGACCATCGACTGCTATAAACGTTATATACAGGACTTTGAAGCTTATTTTAATCAGCTCGATAGCATTCAATTAGAAGAACAGCTGGAGCTATACCGGCAGGATGGCGTTCCGGAAGAGTTGGCGCAAAGGATGGTGTTTATTTCCAGTCTTAATGATTTTCCGTTTATTGTTTCTTTATCCGCTGAAACCGCGACGGACTTTGTCACTGTCTTCAAACTGTTCAATGAAATCACCGAATATCTGGGTTTGTATAAAATCTATGATCAGTTAGCAAAAATGCCCCCTCATGATTATTGGGAGCAAAAAGTGTCGACTGATTTACAGACTGATATAAAACGCATCATAGGTTTATTGATTAACAATATTCTGTTAAGCAAATCTTCAAACTGTGCTGAATACTTTGCTTTGCCATCAGAAATGCAAAAACTCAGTCGCTACCAACGTATTCATCAGGAAATCAATACTGTTTTACCGGTAAACCTGATGCCGTATATTGCATTAACCAAGGAGTTGGGGAAGTTGGTTATGTAAGTCTCTTTTTACAAGCACCCTCACACCTTTTACGTCTTTTATTTCAACGATTTTGTCGGATGGGAAGGACGTTTTTGCTCAGCCCATCTCTTTATGTCAAGACAACACCTTCCAGGGGCCAAAAATGAATCATAGCCGTTTTTTCGGAAACAGTACTTCAGCAATACTGTTGGCACTCTTTATTGCTTGTCCGTTAAATTCGTCGGCGGATAATACCTGGAGCTATCATCAGGAAAGCGACAGTTTAACCAATCAGACTTATAGTTTTGCCCAATCTCCTCTGCCCCGCCCCGGTCTTTATGACGACATCATGCTGGAAATTGTTTGTAAAGACAATAAATTGCAAGCGGTTATTGAGGCGGACGACTTGATTGCCTCGCAAGGCAGAAGCTTTGACATGGAATATCAAATTGATAAAAAGACACCGGTTACGGTTCAAATGAAAACATTCCCGGACTCCAAGCGCAAGGGTTTTTCAGACGAGTTTGCTAAACGTATGGCTGATGATCTATTGTCGGGGCAAGCCATTTTCATTCGTGTCAACACCATGTTACGAACAGTTCTATCAAGTTCGATGCCATTGGATAATGCAGCCGAACCCATTAATCATGTTCTTGCCGATTGCGGTCTCAGCTCATCAGAGAAAATTACTAGCGATCAAGCCTATAGTCTGACTGAATTTGAACAGGAATTTGGTAAGCTCTCCCTAGAGCAACAACAGCAAGTATTGGTGAAAATCAAAAAAATAATGTTGGAAAACCGGTAATGTGAGAGCTCAGCATGGATTGGTTAGCGTAACAGTGTTAACGCCTGTTAACCATACAGCTCGCCAGTGTTTAGTCAAAGAATTATTATCTTATTCTCATCAATCACTTCACCTATAACACAGGCCTTAACGACACCATT
>JBBQCU010000206.1:0-6649 GCA_038319065.1 Methylococcales bacterium | reverse complement strand
ATTGCTTTTTTACTATTAAATTTGCGTATTTTTGGACGAAAAAACGCGGCAATTTTCTTGGGCGACACAGGAAGTACCTTGTTCGGTTTTACAGTGTGCTGGCTATCTATTTACGCATCGCAAGGAGAAAATAAAATAATTATGCCAACAACTGTTTTATGGCTTATGGCAATCCCCCTTTTTGATTCTATTAGCACTATGTGCCGGCGAATGAGTAAGGGGAAATCACCTTTCTCTCCAGACCGCGAGCATATTCATCATCTCCTGACCTTGGCAGGCTTTAGCGTCAATAAAAAAATAATGATTATCACTTCATCCGCTGTAATTTTATCAATTGCCGGGTTCATGGCCAGTTTTTTTCTACGAGTACCTGAGCGTGCATTATTTGTTATCTTCCTAGGTATTTTTGCCACCTACTACTGGTGCATAAATCACGCATGGAAAGTGCTGGAAATTACGCACATCATGGGACCCCATTGCGAAATTAATCAGAAAAAAGTCGAAGATCGAGGATATATTATTAAATAGCAAACATTGATGGCTATAAATTTAACAGTATATCCAGAGCATCGTCGCTCTCGGTATTAATCGTTATTACATATGACTGTTCTTCCGCAGACAGTGGTTCAGACGATTGCTGCTGATTAAGCAACACATCAATGGTCGCTTCTGAAGCATCGTTTTGCCGTTGCCTTAACCGCCTGCATAATTCTTCATCGGATGCTTGAAAATCAATGATAATAAATTGTACGCAGGATTTGATTGCGAGTTGTCGAAACAAGTCGCGTTGTCCGGTTTTAAGAAAGGCCGCATCAATAATTACGGAGAAACCGGCTTCAATCACAACTTTTGCACATTCTGCAAGGCGCAAGTAAGTCTTCCGGCCTGCCTCCTGCGTATAAAGTCCGCTGTCAAGACCACTACCGGTATGCGCTTGAGCCTGGTATCCAAAGAGCCGTTTGCGCTCTATATCTGAACGTATCTGCAAGGCGCCGGTTTTTTCGGCAAGCTGACTTGCAAAGGTGGATTTACCAGAGCCTGAATAACCATGGGTAATAATTAATAATGCCTGGCTAACTTTAGTAAAACGCTCGGCAAGATTCGAAAAAGTGGTATATTTCAAGCAGGCTTGGTTACAAACAGCATCGTTACTTTGTTGAGCATGGCGCAACAACGAAACTTTTGCGCACACCAGCGCACGATAAACCAGGTAGAAACGCAATAACGCCATTCCCTGGTAATCGCCGGTTCGCTGCAAATAATGATTGAGCAAACGGTAAGCAAAGCCATCATAACCAAAGTGCAGCAGATCGATAACCAGGAAAGCGACTTCACTGACAACATCAATCCAGCGGAGCATTGGATTAAACTCGATACAATCAAACAGGGTTACCTTACCGTTGATGAGCGTCATATTACTCAAATGCAGATCACCGTGGCATTCGCGCACATAGCCTTGCTGTCTGCGCAATTGCATCAATTCCGCCCTGTTATTCCATTCGTCATTGCCCCAACTCTGGATCTCCTGAAGTTGCTGTTTTTGCCTATCATCAGCCAGCAATGGTCTGATATGATCAAAATTTTCGACAAACCAATGCTTGATACACTCACAACTCCCATAAACTGAAGCTTCGCCCGCTTTTTCAACGGTTTCATGAAAATCGGCAATAATACGGGTGATCTGATCAATTTCATCTAAACCCAACTGCCCGCACTCGGCACGCTCACTTAGCGTATATCCTGCAGGAAACTGAATCATCTTGACTGCGTATTCGATAGCCTCTCCTGACCCCTCCATTTTGGGCTGATCGGGTTTCCCTGTTATTGGCACTACGTCAAGATACAGGTCTGGGGCTAAGCGCCGGTTAAGCCTTAATTCTTCATAACAGAAAAATCGCCTTTTCTCCAGTGTGGAAAAATCAAGAAAACCAAAGTTAACAGGCTTTTTAATTTTGTAGGCATACTGTCCTGTCAGCAGCACCCATGAAATATGTGTTTCAACGATTCTGACAGCAGTTATTTCATGTTCATAAGCACTTGCTTCAGACAAAGCTTTAATCATTGTGAAGTCAGTATCAGATACTGTTTTATTGCTGCCCATAATTTAAAGCCGGAAACTATCGGCAATACTCAGCTAAATCCTCGTTTATTTCCTCAAGATCAAACTCTTCAGGATCAAATTCCCCGCCCACCCATTCCAGCATGTCTTCATGGTCAGGATGATTAGTATCGGCAATCGTTTCAAGAAGTTCTTCGAAGCCCCAGATGCCTCCACAATCTTCTGGTGGACAAGCGCGTTTACCTTTTATGCAAACAGGCAAGACAGTTTTACCATCGTCTGGAAGTATTTTTTCGAGTAGTATCTTATGCTCCCAACTATCCCCAAAATCATATTCATAAATGATGGAGTCTTTTTCCTTTTTTAACAATTGAGCTAGTTTGTACTTTGTTTCATCTTCCATTTCTAACTCAAAATCATCATCAGGAACTCCATAAAACTTTTTATTTGCAATAAATTGATGCAAATGGCTATCTGTCCATCCCATTGCAACTTGAATAACTTCGTGGAAAGCGCCTAACCCTAAATCGCCAGGCACTAAAACAGTCCTCCAAATGGGTGGCTTGACACCAATTAATGATATTTTTATTTGGTAGATGGTTCTTGATTGCTTCGTTGTCATTTTAGTAAGCCTCGGTTAGAACGGAATATCGTCATCATACGGTACATCAAAATTATCATGACTAGCTCCTTGCCGGACAGGCGCCTGTTCGCGCACGCCGCCTGAAGGTTGATAGCTTTGTTGCGTCTGGTTCGCCTCATTTTTCTTGCCGATCAAATCAATAATATTGGCGTTAAGATCCAGACTGGTTTTGGTCGTGCCATCTTTTGCCTGGTATTCGCGTTGAGTCAATTCACCCGATACAAAAACTTGTTGACCTTTTTTCAAGTAGTTCTGCAGTTGCCCTTCCGCACGTTTACCAAATAATGTTACTTGTATCCATAGCGTTTGTTGTTTATCGCCAAAACCGATATTGTTAGCTACGGTAACATTCAATACTGCCAGCCCGGATGGGGCATATCTGACTTCGGCATCTCTGCCGACGGTACCGGTAAAACTAAAAACGTTGCTCATTTTTTATCTCTTGGTTGAATTAACAATGCCGCTATTATCGTTTGCTTTGAGCTTCTATCCAAAGGAAAAAGTCAGCGTGCCGTAAAGTCCATTTCAACTATGCCGTCAACAAGCTTCAGGTTAACTTCAAAGTCATTGCCTTTAGTTGATTTAAAACCTTTTAACATGCCGGTTTCACCTTTGGTTAATAATTTTTTAGCCATAGCCGGGGTTATTTTTTTATGTGCAATGGTTTTCCAAATGACGGCTTTGCAACCATTGCGCCATTCGCTACAGCTATAGGCTTTAGTTGTTTCGATAATCTTGCCGTTACATAGCGGGCAATCGGCAATCGCTTCTGTTACGTTTTGTGCCTGCTGATTTTGTTGTTTGTTATAGCCTATTTCACCTAATGCACTCATGGTTAATTGTGCATTAAAAACTTCATCATTCATTTTAATAGCGTAAGCGTTTAAGGTATGGCCAAGTTGCAGTAATTGGCACACCATTTCTCGGGTGATTGTTACACCATAGGCTTGCTTCCATAACACAAATTTACAACCCTCTTTCCAGTGACTACAGCCGTAACCTTGCCTTCCTTCAATAATGATTTGCTTGCAGACCGGGCAGTCACCTAACTTGCTGTCATCATAAAGCGGTTTTGCCGATTCATCTTTTAATTTTTGGGTAAACTGAATAATCTCAGCCATGAATTGATCGGGATCATAAGCATTGTGTTCTATTTTTTTTAGTTTGGCTTCCCATTCGCCTGTCATTACCGCCGATTTCAAGCGATCATCCGCGATAATGGAAATGAGATGCCGCCCTGATTCGGTGCTAAGTAATAACTTTTTTTGCCGCTGGATATACTTGCGTTTGATGAGCACTTCAATAATCGAAGCTCTGGTTGCGGGTGTACCCAATCCCTTTTCTTTTAATGCTTCCTTGAGTTCTTCTTCATCACAGGTTTTACCGGCTGACTCCATCATGCCTAATAAACTGGCTTCGTTATACGCTTTGGGTGGTGTGGTTTTGCCCTGATTAATTGAGGGGTGATGAGGTCCTGTTTCGCCCTGTACAAAATTGGGGAGGATTTTTATCTCGTTTCCATGAGCCGTGTGGGTAGGCTGACCAGGTGAATCATTTTTATACAAACCCTGCCAGCCGGGTGATTCGATAATCGTGCCTGTGGTTTTAAATTGTATCTGCCGGGTTTCACCCAGAATTGTCGTGATCTGTTTTACACAAGGCGGATAAAAAGCCGCAATAAATCGCAAAGCTATGGCTTCATAGACTTTGTCTTCATCGTTGGCTAAAGACCCCGGCAAGATAGCCGTGGGAATGATGGCATGATGATCGGTTACTTTGGCATCATTAAAAAAACGGCTGCTCGGTTGCAGCTTATCAAGATCCAGCACTGCTATCTGTTCTCCGAAATGTAAACGTAATTTTTCCAGCAAGGCTTTCATACCCGGCTTCATATCGTTGGTTAAACAACGGCTATCGGTACGTGGATAAGTGATATGTTTTTTTTCGTATAACAGCTGGGCACGCGTTAACGTTTGATCGGCAGTAAAACCATAACGAATGTTCATGTCTTTTTGTAAATCCGTCAGATCATACAATAACGGCGGATTGACCATTTCACGCTTACCTTTAACGGAAGTTATCTCAAAATCATGCCCTTCAATTTGATTTAACAAAACTTCTACATCCGGTTTCTGATCAAACCGCCCGTCGGCATACTGAAAATTAACGGCTCTATAGAGTGTATGCAATTCCCAAAAGTCCTTGGGAACAAAGCCGGCAATCTCCAAATCTTTCTGCACGATAAGCGCAAGCACTGGCGTTTGCACACGACCGATCGTCCACAATGCACCCTGCTGACCAAACTTGATGGTATAGAGCCGCGTCGCATTCATGCCGACTATCCAGTCCGATTCGCTACGGCATTTAGCGGCTCGATAAAGGCCATCGTAAGCCATGCCGTCTTGTATCTGAGCGAAACCTTTGCGGATGGCATCATCCGTTAACGAACTGATCCACAGGCGTTTAAACGGTTTTTGCACGCACTGTGTCCACGACAAAATATACCTGAAAATCAGTTCCCCCTCCCTCCCAGCATCGGTGGCACAGATAATTTCATCTGCCGATTCGAATAAGCGCTTGATGGTATTTAATTGTTTTTGCGCTGACTCATCACCGCGCGCTTTCAGGCCAAATTGTTCAGGAATGATCGGTAAGGATTCTAATGTCCAGCGTTTCCATCCGGGATGATATTCATCGGGTTCCTTTAATTCGACCAGATGGCCAAACGCCCAGGTAATTTGATAGCTGTTGCCCTCAAAATAACCATCGCGTTTGTTGTTGATGTTGAGACATTTAGCGATGTCGCGGGCAACAGAGGGTTTTTCGGTCAGGATGACTTTCATACTGTAACGGGCAAATAGCTTATTATTTTGTTTATTCTACCACTACGAGAGACCTCTCTGTTATACAAAGGAACGTGCATGAAATAACTTTACCGCTTGAAATTCGCCATGCGTTGCCGTTGACACTCCAACACCGTTTCGAGTTGGTTTCGCCAGATGTCTCGGTTGGTAAACTTGGGTGCGCGTTAGGACACTGCGCCTCTTTGTGTTGTATTGAAGGATACAGGGATAGTCCACGGCTATTAGTGTAAAACCGTGATCTATCCCCTTTTAATCTGCGGGGCGCATCAGCTAAGCATGCCTACATACAGACATTGATTTAATTTTTCTTAGTGTACCCTTTATTACCGGTGGACGTAAAGCTCCTTAAAAATTAATTAAGGCGCTTAAATTTTAAAAAATAGCTCCACTTTTAAAAATATGGTATCATTTGTTTTTTTGTAGTTTTCGATGGAGTAATGTATGGCATTTATAGATAACGATAGAACTAAGCCGGTAAAGATGGTGATCAATGGCAGGGCTTACAATACAACCACAGCAACACCGGTTTTTTATACAAAAGGAGAAGACGAGCCTATTGAAACTGGTTCTGGCCTTTATTTACCTGGGGCATTTGAGTTGTATAGAAACCGGCATGGTGCATTTTTTATAGTAAAAAGAGATGTGCATCGCAACGATTACCATAACGATGACTACTTTTTTGAAGATGAAATCAGACCAATATCGGATAAGGAAGCACTGGGTTACATGGAAAAGTATTGCCAAAATGAAATTGAATATTACTTCCCTGAAATGCCTGAAGCTGGAGATAAAGAGGTCAGAGTAGCTCTCAGGATGCCTATTTATTTAAATGAGAAAGCTAAAAAAATAGCTAAAGAAAAAAATATTTCACTCAATATATGGCTAAATAGAGTGATTAAGGCAGCAATAGATATGGAGAAATCAGATGTTGTTTAATCGTTGTGAGGATATAAAAGATGAGTCCAGTCGATCTTTCAATTGTAATAGGAGTAAATATTGATGAGCTGCCATCCACAACATGGTCGTGTTGAATGCACAGCATGCTTTAAAAATAATCCTAGCTTAATTATATTTAATAAAACA
>JBBQCU010000205.1:0-6650 GCA_038319065.1 Methylococcales bacterium | reverse complement strand
TAAGGTATTGGGGGCGATAATACTTTCACAGTCTCTGGAGCTTGGGAACGAGCGATATTGAGTTATCGAGGGAGCGTCTTTAGCCACGAAGAACGTGGCAAAGACGCTCCCACAAAAAAGCAAATGTCCAGTTATTTTATTAAAACTCTGGCAGAACACCATTATTGTGGCGATAAAAACAATTTGCAAGCGCCTTTAAATTAAAGACGCGTCTCAATCAACCTGCCACACAAATTTATTTGGCGGTGATCATGCTGTTCATCGCCCTATTCTCTTGTGGACTAACATGCAGGCTGGTGTGATGGACATCGCTCACACTCCCATCTCAGGTTTAATAAATACATTTTAAAGCTCCCGATAACAACTTACGTTAAAATGGTTACTGTTCTAGAAACTATCGGCGTTTACTTCAATGTTCAATAAAATTTTTCCAGTTCTGATAACTTCTTGTCTATTAAGTGCCTGTATTACCAGCCCTACAGGCAGAAGCCAATTTATTGCCATGCCTGACGCGCAAATCAACCAAATGGGCATACAGGCTTTTGATACTTTAAAAAAAGATAATCCTGTCAGCAATAACAGTCAATATAATCAGATTGCAAACTGCATTTCCCAGGCTATCATCACAGACCCGACTATCGCCAAAGAGCTAGGTGCTAATTGGGAAGTCGTTGTCTTTGAGGATAAATCACCCAACGCTTTTGCCTTGCCCGGCAATAAAATCGGCATCCATACAGGAATGCTCGCACTGGTTGACAATCAGGATCAGTTAGCCGCAGTTATCGGTCATGAAGTCGGTCACGTACTCGCCAAACACAGCAATGAACGGGCATCGCAAGAAATGGCTGTCAATTCAGGCATGGCTTTGATTCAGGCAATAGCTTCACCTCAATCGGCTTTAGGTCAGACCGCATTTGGCCTGCTGGGCGTCGGTGCTCAATACGGCATACTAATGCCTTATAGTCGTGAGCAGGAAAGTGAAGCAGACATCATCGGCGTGGATTTAATGGCTAAAGCGGGATTTGATCCCAGACAAAGCGTTACTCTCTGGCAAAAAATGGAACAGGCTTCCCAAGGCCAGCAACCGATAGAATTTATGTCAACACATCCTTCAAATGCAACGCGCATTCAAACCCTGGAACAACATATGCCGCAAGCCATGGCCTTGTACCAACAAGCTCAAGCCATGGGCAAACAGCCGCGTTGTAAATAAACGATGACCCCCAATTTAAAATACTTACATCCTTACCCGTTTGAAAAGCTGGCGCAACTCAAACACGGCATTGTACCGCCTGCAAACAAGCCGCCTATTCTGATGTCAATAGGCGAGCCGACTCATACTACCCCGCATTTTATCGAGGAAGCGCTGTTAACCCATTTACACGGCTTGTCCAACTATCCAACGACGAAAGGCATACCCGAACTGAGACGGGCGATTGCAGATTGGATTATCAAACGCTTCCATATTCCTGGTAAGTTTATTAATCCTGAAACTCAGGTTTTACCCGTCAGCGGGACGCGTGAAGCCTTGTTTTCCTTCGCCCAGTGCCTGATTGACCCGGCCACAAACCCCGTGGTCATTATGCCCAACC
Source organism: Methylococcales bacterium (assembly GCA_038319065.1). Classification (GTDB taxonomy): domain Bacteria; phylum Pseudomonadota; class Gammaproteobacteria; order Methylococcales; family Methylomonadaceae; genus Methylobacter_C. The sequence continues at coordinate 5,058 of JBBQCU010000205.1, read as the reverse complement.
CGTTTTATCAGATTTATGAAGGAGCGGCATTACTGGCGGGAGCGGAACCGTATTTTTTAAACACGCTGGAAGATTCGAATTATTTACCGGATTTTGATGCGGTGCTTGAAGCCATATGGCAACGTTGCCAGTTGATTTATATCTGTTCGCCCGGCAATCCGAGCGGTTCAGTCATCACCCAAGCCAGTCATGAAAAACTCATTAATCTGGCGGAAAAGTATGATTTTGTTATTGCTTCGGATGAATGCTATTCCGAACTTTATGATGATGAAGCCAATCCCCCTGTGGGTTTACTGCAAACGGCTTACAATATGGGTAACAGTGCCTTTAAGCGCTGTGTGGTTTTCCATAGCTTATCCAAACGTTCCAATGCACCGGGCTTAAGGTCAGGCTTTGTTGCGGGTGATGCGGATATTCTGCGGCAATATTTTCAATACCGGACCTATCAGGGCTGCGCCATGCCGTTGCCCACGCAACATGCCAGCATCAAGGCTTGGCAAGATGAGCACCACGTTGTCGAAAACCGCCGTTTATACCGTGAAAAATTTTCTGCATTCATAGCCATTCTTGCTGATGTCTGCACTATTCAGAAACCGCCGGCCAGTTTCTATGTATGGTTAAAAATCCCCAAGCCTCCGGTTTCCCCCTTTGACAAAGGTGTACCAAGGGGGATTTCCGATACCGATTTTGCAGGGCAGCTTTTTGCGCAGGAAAACATTACAGTATTGCCCGGCAGTTATTTGTCCCGCGAATTTAACGGTATAAATCCCGGTGTCAACCATGTCAGAATTGCCCTAGTTGCACCACTCGATGACTGCCTAGAAGCCGCGCATCGTATTAAACATTTCCTTAACACTTTATAAAAAGAAAAATCATGTCACAACTTGAAAACATTATTAACGAAGCCTTTGAACAACGCTTAGACATTACGCCTGTCAATGTATCCGCGGAAATCCGCAATGCGGTTACCGAAACGCTTGGCCTGCTCGATAAAGGCACGCTAAGAGTCGCTGAAAAAATCAACGGCGATTGGGTGACGCATCAATGGTTAAAAAAAGCCGTATTATTGTCCTTCAGAATTAACGAAAACCGCCTGATGGATGGCGGCAACACTCGTTATTACGACAAAGTTGAATGCAAATATTCAACTTATACAGAGGAAGACTTCGCCAAGGCCGGTGTGCGCGTCGTGCCCAATGCCGTTGCCCGTCACGGCTCCTATATCGCCCCGGGGGCCATATTGATGCCGTCTTACGTCAACATTGGCGCTTATGTCGACAGCGGCACCATGGTTGACACCTGGGTAACGGTCGGTTCTTGCGCGCAAATTGGTAAGAATGTGCATCTTTCCGGCGGTGTAGGTATCGGTGGCGTATTGGAACCGTTACAAGCAGGCCCTACCATCATCGGCGACAACTGCTTTATCGGCGCGCGCTCGGAAATCGTTGAAGGCGTTGTCGTTGAAGACGGTTGCGTTATTTCAATGGGCGTCTATATCGGCCAAAGTACCAAAATTTTCAACCGCATGACAGGTGAAGTCAGCTTTGGACGTATTCCGGCCGGATCAGTGGTCGTATCAGGCAATTTGCCTTCAGCCGACGGCAGCTATAGCCTGTATTGCGCGGTTATTATCAAGCAGGTTGATGAAAGAACCCGCAGCAAGACAGGGATTAATGAGTTGTTGCGGGATTAGTTAAGTAGACCGGTATGGAAAAAGCGAACTTCAACCAGAGGAAATTAACTGGCTTAAAGAGCTTACTTATATTCGCACGAGCTTCTGCAAAAACCTGCACGCCAAATGTTATCTGAATGAGGAGTTATGTATCATCACTAGTCTTAATCTCTATGAGTTCATTGAAAAACTCGTTGCTTCCGGTCATATTGAAGCGCGAGAAGGTAAGAATTATCTCACCGCCAACGGCAAAGAGATTGGAGGGGAATTTCGTATGAGCCCACGATTTGGTTCTTACTTTCTATGGCCGGAAAACTTCAAGCTTTGATACATCGTTCCTCCACGGGGCGTTACTGCCATTAAGTTAAGCGTTGAAATACCTTTTACATGGAGTACAAACCTAGGTTTGTACTCCGGTAGCCGCTATTTAAAGGAGTCACAAAACATGTTTTTTAACTCCATATTTCTTAACTTAATGGTAGTGACGCTGACGCGTGGGAACGAAACATTTCAACTGGCATCGACTCCATCTAACCCAGAATAAACTTAATGATTAACAACGATGTATTACGCCGAGTGCGCTATGCTTTGGATCTTAACGACCAGACCATGACCGAGATATTCGCATTAAGTGACGTAGAGATAAGCCGTGGGGATTTACTCAATCTACTCAAAAAAGACAACCAGGAAGGCTATGTCGCACTTGATAACAAACATATGGATGCTTTTTTAAAAGGTTTAATTACTTATAGAAGGGGCAAACTGGAAATCCAGCCCGGGCAACCGCAAAAACCGGAATTGCCGCTAACCAATAACAGCATTCTGAAAAAGCTGAGAATCGCCTTGAACTTTAAAGAAGAGGATATGCTTAACACGTTGAAACTGGCTGACTTTGAAATATCCAAAGGCGAACTCAGTGCATTTTTCAGGCAAAAAGGCCATAAAAATTACCGGGAATGCGGCGACCAAATTATTAGAAACTTTTTACAAGGCCTTACCATTCATTTTAGAAACCCAAGTTGATCATTGCATTTAGGTAACTTGCAAAAAACATTTTCTGTCAAAGTTGCCACAGATTCACAGATTATAAATAAATTTAAACAGTGAATCTGTGGCGCTTTATTTTTTGCGAGTTACCTTAAGTATGTAGACTATAAAATATAGCCTTGTAGGTTCAGTAAAAAATGCCTTGCCAACCAGATTACTCATTTTAAAAAATTTTTCTTAACCTTAACTACACACATACCATGAACGAAAAAATCTCAAATAATGCCATAATTTACGCCATTCTTGCGCTTAACAATGAAGTAGACCAGCAGCGAGACTATCTGGAGTCAGATGATGTTCCCGAAGATGAACGTGAAAACGAAGAAGAAATGCTGGCAGACCTCGAACAAGCCTTTATGGAGTTTGTCGATCTGTATAAAAACCGCTGCAAAGCTGACAAGGAATTGTCCAATATTGAGGAATTATTTAACAATCCATTATAAACACAGCCATGCACACACTTTACGGAATAAAAAATTGCGATACCGTCAAGAAGGCACGGCAGTGGCTGGATCAAAACGGCATAGCCTATCAGTTCCATGATTTTCGGGCTGATGGGCTAACACCTGCGCAACTGAGTGACTTTGCCGCCCGTTTAGACTGGAACACGCTACTTAACCGCAGCAGTACCAGCTGGCGGCAACTCAGCGCGGAGCAACAAAACGATCTAACATTAGAAAAAGCAATTTCGTTAATGCTAAACACTCCAACCCTGATTAAACGCCCGATTTTCGATACTGGCGATAAACTGATTATCGGCTTTAAAGCCGATCATTACCAAGCTGAATTAATATGAGTGAAACCCTGGAACTTCTTAAGGACCTTATTAGCCGGGAATCGGTCACACCTGAAGATGCAGGATGCCAGGATGTGCTTGCAGAACGTTTAGCCAGGCTGGGTTTTAAAGAAGAACGCCTGAATTTTGAAGATACTCAAAATTTCTGGCTTAGACGTGGCTATTCAAAACCGCTGTTTGCCTTTCTTGGACACACTGATGTTGTACCGCCCGGCCCATTAGATTCATGGTTATCACCGCCTTTTGTACCGGCTATTCGTGATGGCAAATTTTATGGGCGGGGAGCTGCTGATATGAAAGGCGGTATTGCCTGTTTTATTATTGCCGTTAAACGCTTTATCGCCAGGCATCCTGACCATCAAGGCTCGATTGCCGTTATGATGACCAGCGATGAAGAAGGCATAGCTACCCATGGCGTGGTTAAAGTGGTGGAAGTGCTGGAACAGCGCCATGAAAAAATTGACTGGTGTTTGGTGGGTGAGCCGTCCAGTGATAAAAAAATCGGTGATGTACTTCGTGTTGGCCGGCGCGGCTCTTTATGCGCCAGATTAACCATTACCGGTATTCAAGGGCATGTCGCCTATCCTGAACTCGCAGAAAATCCGATCCACGCGTTTGCCCCCGCATTAAAAGAACTGACGGAAGAAGTCTGGGATCACGGTAATGCGTTTTTTCCTCCGACTAGCCTGCAAGTTTCCAATATCAATGCGGGTACAGGCGCGGAAAATATAATACCTGGAGCTGCCGAGGTGCAGTTTAACCTGCGTTTTTGTACCGAATTGAGCGAAGAAACCATTAAACAACGCAGCCATGCCCTCTTGGACAAATACGGTTTTAAATACGACATACAATGGCGATTGTCCGGCAATCCTTTCTTGACTGAAAAAGGCGCGTTAATTGATGCCGCCCATGCCGCCATCAAAACGGTGACCGGTTTTGAACCCCGGGATGACACCGGCGGCGGCACGTCAGACGGACGCTTTATTGCATCCACCGGGGCTCAGGTTATCGAACTGGGGCCGTTGAATGAAAGCATTCATAAGATCAACGAACATGTGGGGTTAGAGGATCTGGAGGTTTTAACTAACATCTATGAACAGATACTGGTTAATTTGCTGACGAAGCCATTATTACAAAAAAATTGATATGAGTATTTTTTTGACTATTGGAATCAATATCCGAAAAAAGGGTCTCATAGAATATGATTTTAGGCTAACTTATAATTTTATTCCGAAGAGGAGTAAAAAGGCTGTGAATCTCAGGAATCTGTCCCCCTTAACAAGCATTACTCCAATAGACTCGTTCTATAAGGCAGGCATTTATGAAACGGCATTTTTTATCAATCTGTTTATTATTAAGTGCTTGCTCGCATCTTCCGCCTGCAATTGAGAATCCACCTTTGTATGACCTTTCCTATAGTGAGGCAACTAGGAACATTGCTCAGTATAAAGATGCGCCAGTGCGTTGGGGGGGTGTTGTCATTGATGTGGAAAACGAACAAAATTTTAGCCTTGTTCAAGTATTGTATTATCCCCTTAACAGT
>JBBQCU010000204.1:0-6679 GCA_038319065.1 Methylococcales bacterium | reverse complement strand
TGATAACTGGATAAAAACATCCAGCTTTGCATGTTCACTTGAGCGTTGTAGCCGTTGTCATTTAATAAATCAAAAGCCCGTTCCATAAACATCGCAAACAAATCCGACTTACTGTCAGGAAAGTGTTTTTGAGCAAAGACTTTCAACTCTGGATTCATGCCTTTGCTACCCATATAAGGCGGATTTGCGATAACCGCATCATAACGTTGCGCCAAAAGCCAAGCCTGCTGCACAAACGGTAATAGCATCACCGCCGCCGGTTTTTGAAAACTGTCGCCTTGCTCAATCAGGGGTTGTAATCGGTTTTTTAAGTCGTGTAAGAAATCGACCTTATCTGCTGGAACCTGGATTAAAGAACCGAAATTTTTCGCTTGTTCAAACAGCTTTAAGATAGTGATGAGTGGTGAGTGGTGAGTGGCGAGTGTTTTTCGCTCCTCACTCGCCACTCCACACTCGCCACTCGTTTGCTGTTCAAAGATATCCAAATTATCCCCGCGCTGCCGATGCCCGTCCAAATCCAGTGCATCCAAAAGCTCAGGCAAACGATAACTCCCCACTCGCCACTCGCCACTCGTCACTTCCCTTTCACTCGCCACTAAAGAAAGCACATTAAGCTTAAGGTCACGAGCAAAAATTCGCCGGTCATCTTCTCTGGCCTTCATCATTAACGCAAACCCTGCCAACTGAGCGGCACGGTCGTCAATATCCAAACCAAACAGGTTGTTTTCCAGAATCAGTTTGGGGATGTCCCGGCTACGATAGCCGCGCTCTTCGTAAATGGCCTTGAGCAGGTTATATGCCTCAACCAGGATATGGCCTGAACCACAGGCTGGATCGAGCACTTTGATAGATTCCGGTTCAATACTGGCCGGTGTAATCTCAGCTAAAGTAGCGACGACAGAGGCGTCCTGTTCAGCGGGTTCAATGTAATACTCCATCAGACCTTTCAGGCTGGAGTCAGGATAAGTCATCAGCCACTGCCGACCGACTGAGTTCTGCACCAGATACTTGACTATCCAGTTGGGCGTAAACAACTGAGTGGCGGCGGGAATATCCTCGCTTTTGACCACCTTGCCGATCACCTGATCTTTCTTCTCCGAGATATAAAACTGGTATAGCCATCCGATAATCTCGACGGGTTGCCAGTCTTCCTCAGGAATGCCATCCACCAGACCGCGTAGAATGGAATCCGTGCGGGTCAGGTTGTCGGGCAGCAGCAGTTCGGTTTCATCGTCCAAGGCTTCAAACAAAAAGGGCATGGCTTTATGCAGTTGATGACACTGACCCAGCAGCAAGGTGCGGTAAAGTTCTTCATCCTTATTACCCGCCAACTTTAACTCAACGATATGATTACGATCCAGACCCAATGGTTCAGCCACATCCTGGGCATGGTCGAGTATTTCCGGAATAATACCCTCACCCCGACCCTCTCCCTTGGAGGGAGAGGGGGATAAAACGCGCAGACCATGTTCAAGATAGCCTGACTTCAATTCCATGAACCGGATGGCACAGAGCCGGTTAAATCAGGTATAGGCGATATGCTCCACCAACGCGTCAAAACCCACCTTTTCAGCACGATTAACCAGGCGCTTGCGGGCTTGAGTCAGCTTGATGTCGAAGCTATTGCCATCAATCTGCATCACTGACCCGGCAAAGCTCGGCTCGCTGATGGTTAAAGACTTGCTTTTACTGTCTGTGTAAATCCCGAACTGATTGAGCCGTTTGCCAACCGCCTCAATGAATTCACGGCGGGCTTGGGGGGCATATTTTTTGATGTTGTTGGTGTTCATGGGGGTGGCTTAGGCAAACGGGTTTACGACGGTTAAGCCGTTGAAGGTCTGTTGGTGTTGCATGTCTTCGGATAGCAGGGTTTGGCAACCCGCTTCCAGGGCGGCAGCAACGATTAGGCTATCCCAGTATGACAACTGGTAATCCTTACGTAATTGCAGGGCGTGGAGATGCCAGAACGAAGAGGGAATGTGTAACGTACATTGTTTAAGCAAATCCTCGATCACGGTTTGTAGATCGTTATTGGTCCAGCCGTGTTTGCGGATTAGATTGAACCCCAACTCGTTGATAATTTGCGGCGTAAGGGTAATTTGCCCGGCAGATTTAATGGCTGCCTGAGCACGGGCTTTTTTGTTACTGTCGTTGGCTTGTTCTGAGGCGAAGGCATAAAGCCAAATATTGGTATCAATACAAACGGTCGGCATAGATTTCATCGCGTGGTGAGGTAGGGTCTGTGATCGCTTGATCGGCAGCCGCTTGTGCTTTTCTTTGTCTAGTTAATTGATTTACTTTGTCGAAAAACGTATCCCAATTTGACTGATTAATCGATTCCTGAGCATTTTTAGTCAAGGTGGTCTGAAGCATACGGCTTTGAATGGTGTTAATGACGATGTCACGCAGTAAGTCATCAGGCGATTTGCCACTATGCATGGCCAATTGATTAATTGAATGCTCTGTTTGGGGGTCGAATTCTAGGGTGTGCATTGTGATTACTCTCTGGTAGCTAGTTAAACATCCCTGGTAGGGAACGATCTTTTTGGGTTATCCGTTGCCATGCGGCTGGATCGGTTACGCTGGTTTCCCAGTTGGAGCTTGGGAAAAGGATTAATGACGCGCGAGCTGTTGATGGTTTCATGGGTTAGTATGAAGAAGCCCAGTCGGATAACAAAAATAGTGGAATGTCAGATACGCGACGAAAACCTGCATCATTGGTTAGAAATGCAGTACAACCCTGTGTTAAAGCGGTCGCAGTATGGATAGCGTCGGGGAGTTTTAAACCCGTTTGGGCGCGAATGTTGGCGGCAGAGATTAAAATCATGTCGTCAATAGACGGTGCAGTCAAATAACGACTGGGTAATAATGCTTCACGATAAGCTAGCACCAAGTCTTTGTTCTTTTGCTTAAAGGGCAATACCAAACATTCAGACAAACTTAAACTACTAGTGACTGCCGAAAACTCGCCTGTTGTTAGACCTGAAAAAACGTCTGTTAATAAATTAGCCCAAGGTTCAACGCCTTCGAGGGTATAAATAAAAACATTTGCGTCTAAATAAACTTTTTTTCCTTGCAAGACTTCTCTTAGTCGTCCCACGCATCACGCTCCGCACGAATAAACGCATCGATTTCAGCCGCATCTTTAAAACAGCCTTTTCCTTTTCCAATGAGTTCCAATAGCGATCTTGGCTTTTCTATTTTTTCTAACAACGCAAAAAAAGAATCGGACAAAAGCAAGTCAGACTTTTTTGAATCATCAGCCTGTGCGGGCAACTCTTTGGATTGTGTAGTTGACGAACCAAAAGACGAGACATCTTCATCATCCAGTGGTATCAAAATGGCTTCAACTGGCCGATGTTGTAGATTGGCAGGTACAGGAATAAAGGCAGGGGCATCTTTAAAAATCATACGGGCGTGGTTCATTTTTATGTCCTCGTTTCGTTTTTTGTTGCTTTAATAATATCATCGTCAAAAGGGATGGCATCCATAATAATCTGGATGCGACATTAATCATCCCGGGTTATTTGATTAAAGACTACTTAATCCGCACTCTATCACCATCTCTGACGGCAATCAGCAATTTATCTCGTAGCTGATTGATGTATTGTTCAATCTGAGCTTCAGTTTCAATAAATGCAGTATTCGCCTGACTTGCCAGAATGTCAGCGGCGCAAATGGTCACAGTCCTTTTAGGCGGTGGAACGATTACTTCAGGTTCCGTTATTTTGTTGCTGCTACCTTTATCTGTGCCGGGAACAGTAACCGGTTTTACAGGCTCCTTTTTGCGCAGGGATTCGATGTGGCTATTAATATGATCGATAGCCTCTTGTTCATCATTTTCGGATTCAGCCAGTTCACTGACAATTTGCGGGATTGAATCAGTGTTATCGATTCGTTTTTTACCAAGCTGTAAGGCCCGTAAAGCAAGATTTTGCAATTCGATGGGGGCACTTGCTTCTGTCAGTAATAACTTTACCCGCTCAATACGCAGGTCGACCTGTTCATGGGCGAACTGGCGTTTATCAAGCACCATCTGAGCATTCACCTTTTGAACTTGCTCAATTAACGGATTAATATGCCGAAGCTGGTCATAAGGCGCTGCCAACCCATAGATACGCTGTAATTCATCCAGCGCTTTTTTGGCTGACTCATCTTTTTCCAGTGCCGGGCGATTGGCTTTGAATTGATCATTCAGTGCTTTGCTGAATGCTTGCCAAGTCTGGAACTGGCTATTGTAAAAGTCGTCCAGGTCTTCAAAGGTTTCCGCAAAGTCTTCCAGGGCTTTGGCTTGTTCAATGGTGCGCTGAATCAGGCTGAAGCTATTAGTTTGTTCCAGCAGATCGGCGACTAAAGTCAGTCCCTGTTCAATGTGCTGTTTACCAGGAAAATGACCGGTTTGCGCTTTATTGCAAAACGATTTTAGCTCTTCTTGCCACTTCATCAGTTCTTTATTAATAAGCTCAGAAAGTTCCTTTTCTCCTGAACCGGTAAAGGTAAGGTTGAAGAGGATTTTAACCAATCCCGCCGCAGTCTTGAGCTGTTGCTCATCATGCTGACGAATTTTTTGGATACGGATGTCCCCGCGCTTACGGACACTGGTGAAAGGTTCATAAGCTTTTTTAAGCGGTAATTCCGCACCCAGGGTAAAGCTGATCTTACCTGCCAAGCCCAGTCGGGCCACTAGCAAAAGTATTTCATTATCCGGCCAGCCATAAGGGCGGCGGTTAAACCGGTTAACCACGTCGCGTAAATAGACGGCTTCGTTACGTTCAATTTTTAATGAAATAGTGTGCTCAACCTCACGGGTCGCCTCTGGATTACATTGGACGTCAGAGAGATCCAGGCTGAGTTGCGCCATGTCATCGGCGCTTAAAACAGCTTGCAATTCTCGCAATACGTCACCGGGTGTGAGTCGTAACAGGTTTAACTTGGCAAAGGTATTTTCGATAACATACTTGTAGGCTTCTTCAAGCATGGCTGATGGTGTTGAAGATCTGGGCTGTAACTTGGCGCCGATGGCATAGAGCTGAGCCTCGGCGAAGAGCAGTTCAAAGTCATGCCTCAAGCGCTTTTCCCGTTCAATATTTTCCATCTGTTTTTCACGCAGCAGGTATTCCTGTTCCGGACGTTGCCCGGAGTTTTGCTTAAGGAATCGATCCGTTTTAATGTAACGGGCAAGATCACCATCCAGTCCTTTGTAGCCGAACACGCGTGGATGATCGGGTAGTTTCACTAACACACAGCCATCGCTCTCAAGGCTATAGTTAAGACAAGGCTGATCATGGATAAAACTGTCGTAATGCGAATCCAGCGGTGAGATGACCTTAACCACCAAATCTTCGAGTGTCGAGCCATCTCTGGGATGCCCGTTACAAAAGCGACTGATTGAAAAATCCTGTTTATTGACTGGATAGCGGTATGCAGTCTGCCTGTTCAATAGGCTTTCAAAGATGATGTCCGATAGTTTATTGGTGAGTTCTGAGGGTTCGACATCCGTGTGCTGAATTTCATTTTCGATTTCCTTTTCTTCATTGGTTAAAAAGATAAATTCATCGCCATTACGAGCAATTAATAATTGTCGCTCCAGACGATTAAGGCTTTCTTCAATCTGTTTTTTCAGCGCAATTTTATCGGCATCAATTTGATCGATGGTAAGTGTCACCAGGTTATCCAGAGTGCTTTTTAGCACATCGACATAACGGATAAGAAACAGGGTCTTGAGTATTTTGCAATCAAACCCGGTTAAGGTGCTGAGTTCGCAGGCTTGATCAATGGTCCGTTTGACGGCGGGTTCAAGGAAACTTTCAATAGGTGAATAGAAGCAGTAAAAAGGAATCAGTACGCCAATGTCCTGATCTTTAAGTTGCTTGGCCGCCGACTGAAAAGCATCGAGTAACGAGCGCTCCCCCATCGCCAGATGTTTACCTGTTGCGCCTTTGGTTCGAATCGATTCGAAAACTTTTTGCACAAGGGGGTAGTGATAAGGCACGAACGGATAGTTATCAACAAAGGTGGGCGCATCGGTATAGCCATTGAGTGCAGCGGTGGTGGTTTTGTCGAAGGTTAACTGATTACGCAGAATATCGCCCTTTTCTGCAAACACATTGGCTAGTAGGGCTCCGGCAGCTTCAGTTTTCTCAAGCAGACGCTTTTGAATAACTTCAGAGGTGTTTGAGCTGGACAGTTGCAGTCGAGTGTAAAACCGCCCCTGAATTTTTGAGAAATCATCGCCATCATGTTTGTCGAGCTGGCCGATGGCGACATCAATATCGGCTTGAGAAGTGACTATTACCCAGGCACGGCCTCCACAGAAGGTGCCCAAGTCTTCGGTAATGGTCTGCAACTTCAACATCATTTGCGTGTTTTTACCGATAAACTGACCCACTTCATCGACCAAAAACAGAATATTTCTATCGCCACTGCGATCAAGATAATCGTTGACCCACTTGCAAAAGTTACGTATATCCAGAGGCAAATTAGTCTCTAGTTGCTCAACCCATTGCCGCGTTGAGTCAAGTGTCTGGTTACTGGCTGAGGCTAGGCTTTCAGCCAGTTCATCACGGTAAAAGTCATAGGCATCACGCTGAGCTTCCCAAGTTGAACCCGTCAGCTCGGCAAATTTAGCTTTGAAAGCCTGATATTGGTTGCGTTTATCAAGTTCGCGCTCCATGTGAGC